>JACVJB010000001.1 GCA_015711775.1 Actinomycetota bacterium
TGCGTTTCATACATTAATGTTTGTTTCAACATACGATACAATAAGAAAACCATATAAAAATTACTGTTGTGTTAGAATCTGAAATATTAATTTGATATCAAAAAAGTGCTGAAATGAAAAAGACTTTTAAAAAATCAAACGAGGACACAATTGCTGCAGTAGCCACAAGACCAGGGGAATCAGCAATAAACATAATAAGAATAAGCGGAAGCAGATCTATAATAATAGCTGATAGAATATTTAAGGCAAAGAATAAAAAGCCGGTTAAAAAGATGCAGACATTTTCTATATCATACGGTTTTGTTGTAGACAAAAAAGGCGATATCCTTGATCAGGCAATACTTACATTAATGAAAGGGCCTAAATCATATACAAGAGAAGATGTTGTTGAAATAAACTGCCACGGAGGGATATTTGCTGCCAATAAAATACTGGAACTTTGCATTGAAAACGGCGCAAGACTGGCAGAGCCTGGTGAATTTACGAAAAGAGCGTTTTTAAACGGAAGAATTGATTTGAGCCAGGCTGAAGCAGTAATTGAAATAATAAATGCAAAAACTGAAGAGAGTATGAGAATTGCTGCAAAAAATATAATGGGACAAACAGGTGAAAAAATAAAGGAAATCAGAAGCAGAATCACGGATGTTCTGGTGGAACTGGAAGCTTCAATAGATTTTATTGAAGAAGATCTTGAAATAACACCTTATGAAAAATTAAGGGAAAAGATCAATAAAATTACTGAAGAGACAAGTATATTAATTGAAGACCAAAAACGTGGAGAAATAATAAAAAATGGCCTGAAAATTGTAATTGCCGGAAAGCCAAATGTGGGAAAATCAAGTTTATTAAATGCTCTTGCAAAAAAGGAAAAAGCAATTGTAACACACATACCTGGAACTACAAGGGACGCAATTGAAGAGATCCTTTATATTGAGGGGATACCTGTAATACTGACTGATACCGCAGGAATAAGAAAATCTAGAAATATAATAGAAAAAATTGGAGTGCAGAAAAGCATAGGGCATATTGAAGAATCTGATTTAGTAATAATGGTTCTGGACTGTACTTTAAAAATAGATAAAACAGATTTAGAAATATATGAAAAAATTAAAGATAAAAATAATATAATATGCTTAAATAAAGTTGACCTCGGCTGTAAAATAAAGAAAAGTGAAATTAAATCTTTTGCTTCTTCGAAAAACATAATAATGGTTTCTGCAAAAGAGGGAAAAGGCATAAAAAAGCTTGAGGATATGATAACAAAGGCCGCTTTTACAGACAGGAGTTTTAGTACTGAAGAAAGGATATATGTAAATAACAGGCATAAAAATATTTTGAAAGATGTATTAAAATTACTTAAGTCCGCTGAGGATGCAATGAAAGTAAAAATGTCTGAGGAGTTTCCAGTCTCTGATTTAAAGATAGCATATAATTTACTTGGCGAAATAATAGGACAAAAAACCGGCGAAGAAATACTGGAAAAAATATTTTCAAAATTCTGTATCGGAAAATAAATTGCCAAAAATCAATGTTTCATGAAAAAATGGCAAAATGTTTCACGTGAAACATGTACTCTAAAAAATACTCATACTTAATCAAAATAATTAAAACACCAGTATAACTAATTGGAAAAAATGCAAAAAAATAATTTTTATAAATACGATGTAATCATAATAGGTGCGGGTCATGCAGGGTGTGAAGCGGCAAAAGCAGCTGCAAATGCCGGAGCAAAAACATTAATGATAACAATAAGTCTGGATAGCATTGGTACATTGCCATGCAACAGCGCTATAGGAGGCCCGGGCAGAGGACAGCTTGTAAGGGAGCTCGATGCTCTGGGCGGAGAAATGGCAAAAAACACAGACAAAAATTATATACACAGTAGAATTATGAATATCTCAAAAGGTCCGGCATTAAGAACAATAAGGGCTATAGTGGATAAAAAAAGGTATTTTATGTCCATGAAATATATGCTTGAAAATTGCCCAAATCTTAGTCTAAGGCAGGGTCTTGCAGAAAGCATTAATACTGATGGCAAAGCTTATGTCATTCATACAAGTGATGGAGACAGGTACATGTGCAAATGCGTTGTAATTGCAACTGGCACTTTTTTAAGGTCTTCAATATTCTGGGGAAAACATGAAATAAAAGCCGGCAGACAGGGAGAAATAAATTCTGTAAGTTTTACCTATGCTCTTGAAAAATTGGGTTATAAATTTGCAAGACTAAGGACAGAAACTCCCCCAAGAGTTGATTTAAGAACAATAAATACAGAAAATTTAAGAGTGCAACCCTATGATATAAAACCTGAAATGTTTTCATATGAAAGTGAATTTATAAAAAGGCGACAGTTAAATAATTACATTACTTATATCGAAAAAGATTGTATAAATTATATACTTGCAAATATCAGTTCAGCGCCGGCAATTAAAAAGCAAAATTACTCAAAAAGCCCTAAATACTGTCCTTCTATTGAAGATAAAGTTAATAAATTTTATAACAGGTCAAGACACCTTGTCTTTATTCAGCCTGAAGGAATTGAAAGCAATGAGGCGTATCTGCATGGGCTTTTTACCACACTTTCCGAAGAAGTGCAGCAGGGAATTGTAAGAAGGATAAATGGGCTAGAAAATGCAATTATTACCCGTCCAGGCTATGGGGTCGAGTATGATTACCTGAAACCGTTTCAGTTGAATAATACTCTTGAAAGCAAAAAACACGCAGGGATTTATTTTGCAGGGCAGATAAACGGTACCACAGGTTATGAAGAAGCAGCAGCCCAGGGAATTATTGCCGGTTACAACGCAGCTTTAAAATCAAAGGAAAGAAATCCCGTAATAATAGAGAGAGAAGACGGATATATCGGGGTGTTAATCGATGATATAATTTTAAAAGGTACAAGCGAACCATACAGGATGCTCACATCAAGAAATGAATACAGGTTATATCACAGACACGACAATGCTGATTTAAGGATGGTCAAGTTTTTAAAAAAACTCGGGCAGCTGCAGAAGGCCCGATTAATTACTGTTAAATATAAAAAAATAGACAATGCTTTTAAAAATTTAAAAAATACAAAATATTATAAATCACGAAATATTCTTGAAGATGTAAAACAGGACAGAGTAGATATAAGTGTAATCGAAAATATTAAAAAACAATTTAATCTTAATGAGACAGAAATGCAAAATCTGGTTATAAATATAAAATATGAACCGTATATTAACCGGGAGAAAGAAATAATTGAAAAAATAAAATCAATATCTGATATAAGTATCCCTGGTAATATTGATTATGAGGCAGTAAAAAATTTATCGGCTGAAGGCAGGGAAGTATTAAAAATAAAAAAACCAGGTTCATTGAACCAGGCAGGCAGGCTTGAGGGGGTAAGGGCTACAGATATCTTGTCTCTTGCAGTATATTTAAAAAATGTTTCACGTGAAACATAGAGCTAAAGGTTTGTATGTTGCAAGAAAATTAACACATATTATATGAATACAGTTTGTAAGAAAAAAGATAATAAATATGACGTAATTGTAGTTGGAGCTGGACACGCAGGTTGTGAAGCAGCGCTTGCCTCTGCCCGTCTTGGCCTAAAAACACTGATATTAACCATGAATCTTGAAAAAATTGCACTTATGCCATGTAACCCTTCCATTGGAGGCTTGGGCAAAACGCAGCTTGTCCTTGAACTGGATGCGGCGGGTGGCCAGATGGCTAAAACCACTGATAAAACTGCAATACAAATAAGAATGTTGAACAGGAGCAGGGGTCCTGCCGTACAGGCTTTAAGAGCTCAGATTGATAAAAAAGAATATGAAATTGAAATGAAAAGAGTTCTTGAAAATACAGACAACCTTGTACTTGTTCAGGGAAATGTTGATAATATTATTGTAAAAGAAAACAGGGTAGCAGGTGTTACAATTGAAAGCGGCCTTACTTTTTACTCACGCAGTGTTGTAGTTACTTCTGGTACTTTTTTACGGGGAAGAATAATAATCGGTAAAAAAGATTATGCAGCGGGCAGAATGGGTGAATATCCGTCAATGAAACTGACAGACAGTTTAAAAAGCCTTGGTTTTAAGATGGACAGGTTCCAGACTGCAACACCTCCCCGGCTCGATAAAAGAACAATAGATTTTTCGGGACTTCAGGTACAGGCAGGAGAGGATATCCCTGTAAGCTTTTCTTTCTGGAATGAAGAAAAGATATTTGATAATATTCCAAGTTTTTTAACTTATACCAATGTAAAAACTCATGATTTTATAAGAAAAAACATACAATTTTCACCAATACGCTCTGGCATGGTTAATACTCATGGTCCAAGGCACTGCCCTTCAATAGACAGGAAAGTTATTAATTATGAAGCAAAAAAAAGACATCCGGTATTCATTGAGCCTGAAGGAAAATATTCAAATGAAGCATATCTGCAGGGATTGACTACAAGCATGCCTGTAAATATACAGCAGCTTATGATAAATACTGTGCCGGGACTCGAAAAGGCAAGGATTGTCAGACCCGGATATGCAGTTGAATATGATTATCTTTTACCCGGACAGCTAAAACATACTCTTGAATCAAAGCTTGTAAAAAACCTGTTTTTTGCCGGACAGATTATAGGAACTTCCGGATACGAGGAAGCTGCGGCGCTTGGGTTTGTTGCAGGCATTAACGCATCCTTAAATATTTTAAAGAAACCGCCATTTATTTTAAAAAGAGACGAATGTTATATAGGGGTGCTTATAGATGATCTTATAACAAAAGAATTGTATGAACCTTACAGGATATATACGTCGAGATCTGAATACAGGCTCATTCTAAGGCCCGATAATGCAGATATAAGATTGTATAAAAAAGGATATGAGGCAGGGCTTATAAAAGAGAATCAGTACAGAAAAGTACTTGATAAAATTAATTATATAGATTCATGCATTAAGTTTTTACATTCATACAAAATTAAACCTACAGAAAAAAACAATAGTCTTTTAAGAGAGCTGAACACAAGCGATATTAAAAGTGATACAAGCTTGTACAGTCTTTTAAAAAGGCCTGAAATAAACATTATGAATCTTGTTAAAATGTTTGTTCCTGATGGAAATTTTAATGATAAAATATTTAAGCAGGCTGAAATAAATATAAAATATAAAGGCTATATAGACAGAGAGTTGTCTGAAGTCAAAAAGCTGGAAAATATAGAAAATTATATTATTAAAAAAGATATTGATTACTTTAAAATAAACGGACTTACATATGAAGCTAAAGAAAAACTTTCAAAGATAAGGCCTGACACGCTTGGCCAGGCATCAAGAGTTGCCGGCGTGTCGCCCTCTGATATTTCAATAATGATGATTTATTTAAAGCAATATGGAAATTAATCCGGATTTAAAAAATACTTTAAAAAGCCTTTATATCAGCCCAGGGGATGAGGCAATTAACAGGCTGCTTCTGTATCTTGAATTGTTATACAATGGTAATAAAGAATTAAATCTGACAGGAACCAGAGATAAAAATATGATACTTGTAAGGCATATATTTGATAGCCTTGGCATTTTTCAATTTTTTAATACTTGCGGAATCGACAAAAGAAGCTGGTTAAAAATAATTGATATCGGAACAGGAGCAGGTCTTCCCGGAATTCCTATTGCAATATTTCTGGAACAATCTGATATAAGTCTTTTGGATTCAAAAAGAAAAATTACAGATTTTCTTAATGATACTGTTTACAGGCTTCAACTTTTAAACACAAGGATTTTGACAGCACGCGCAGAGGTTCTTGCAAATGATAAAGAATACTGTAATGCGTTTGATATTGTAACTGCAAGGGCAGTGGCAAATGTTTTGACGCTTGCAGAGTTAACAATACCTTTCTGCAAAGTTGGCGGCAGGGCAGTACTCTATAAGAGCAGGAAACTGCACGAAGAGCTTATAACAGCCACACAAAAGATACACGCTCTTGGAGCAAAAGTTGAAGATATTGTTGAAGTGAAGATACCGCTGCTTGATGAGTACCGCGCTCTTCTTATATTAAAAAAAGAAATTCCAACTTTATATAAATATCCGGGTAAATATGTTAAAATATTTAAAATATAAAAAATGTTTAAATATATATTTATGTATATATTCAAATATGTTATAGTATTTATATGTTTATGTTTTTAAAAAGATTATTTAAATCAAAAAAACCTAAAGAGCCAGATTTGCCAGATAAAAACTTTAACAGTCCAGAACAGCAGCAGGACTCTTCAGGAAATAATAAAAAAAACGAAAATATTATCAGGGAAGATAAAAATACGATGCCAATAGAAATAAAAGAAGAAACGCCACAACCTCAAAACAGGCCTGATGAAAAAGACGAAGATTTAAAAAGTGGAAAATGGAAGCCGGAAAGCGTTGATTTTGAAAGGTTTGGAAAAAATAAAAATGCCAGGATAATAGCAATCGCCAACCAGAAAGGCGGAGTGGGAAAAAGCACAACTGCAGTTAATTTGTCAGGTTATCTTGGATATCTTGGCTACAAAACACTTATTATTGACTTTGACCCTCAGAGTAATTCAACAAGCGGGCTGGGAATTGATAAAAACTATATAAGCAAAAGTATATATGAATTAATTATTTTAAATGTGGAACCATGGGAGGCTGTAATTGAAACTCCCTATAAGAATCTTTTTGTTATTCCTTCTTCCATACAGCTTGCAGGAGCAGAAGTAGAGCTGGTATCAGTAATGAAGAGGGAATATAAATTAAAGCAGATAATCGACAGGATAAAAAACAGTTTTGATTTTATAGTAATTGACTGCCCTCCCGCGCTGGGACTGCTAACCATAAATGCTTTGACAGCGGCAGGCGAGGTGCTTATACCCATACAATGCGAATATTATGCACTGGAGGGACTTGGGCAGCTAATTAATACAATTAACCTTATAAAAGAAAACTTAAATGAAAACCTTAAAATTACAGGCGTTGTTATGACAATGTATGACAGCAGAACCAGGCTAAGCGAGCAGGTCATAGATGAAGTAAAAGCTTATTTTCCCGATAAGGTGTATGATACAATTATTCCGAGAAATGTAAGATTAAGTGAAGCGCCCAGCTACGGTAAGCCCATCATTGATTATGACCCGGAATGCAAAGGCGCAGTTGCATATAAAAATCTGACAGGAGAAGTGGTAAAGAATGAACCAGAGTAGAGGACTTGGAAAGGGGTTGAGTGCGTTAATACCAGGCGTTACCACAAAACCCGGTGACGATAAGATTGGCAGTTCCGTATTGGAAATTCCCGTATCAAAAATCGTTCCGAATAAAAACCAGCCCCGCCATAATTTTGACCAGGAAACTTTAAAGGAGCTTGCAGACTCAATAGCAGAATTTGGCATAATACAGCCAGTTATAGTCAGGAATCTTGACAGGGGAGGCATGTATGAAATTGTTTCAGGTGAAAGAAGATTCAGGGCGGCAAGAATTCTCAATATGCCTTCGATACCCTGTATAATAAATTATGATATAAATGATCTTGCTTCTCTTGAAATGGCGCTTATTGAAAACATCCAGAGAGACAATCTTACGCCCATAGAGCTTTCCCATACTTTTAAACAGCTAATTGATGAATTTAAGCTTACTCATGAAGATCTTTCAAAAAGGGTGGGTAAAAGCAGAGCGGCAATTACAAATTCATTAAGGCTTCTTCTGCTGCCTGTTGAAATCCAGAAGATGGTGGATGACCAAAAACTCAGCGCGGGCCATGCAAGGGCGCTACTTTCAGTTGAAGATAAAAATGAGCAATTGCTTATTGCCCAAAAAATTATTGACAATGACTTAAATGTCCGGGACACAGAAAAGCTTGTAAGCAGTCAGAAAAAGCTTAAAAGAGAAGAAACTGGCCAGGCGGGATTAAAAAATCTTAAACTGATGCAATTTAATAAACTTCCGGATGTTACAAAAGCTGTATCAGATTTTTTATCTGCTCCTGTAAATATTAAAATAGGAAAAAACAGGGGCAGGATAGAGATTCTCTTTGGCTCAGTTAAAGATTTTGAAAGGATTGTGCATAAAATAATTGACAGCTAAACAGACGCCTGATCTAAAACCTCAATGGCTTAAAAAAAGAGTAAACTTAAACAACAGCAATATACAGGAAGTCAAAAATCTTCTGGAAAAACTGAATCTCAATACTGTTTGCCAGAGCGCAAAATGCCCAAATATTTTTGAATGCTTCAGCAAAAAAACCGCAACATTCATGCTTCTGGGCAGCGACTGTACGAGAAACTGCGCCTTCTGTGGAGTTTCTTCAGAAAAACCGCAAAAACTAGACCCGGCTGAGCCTGCAAATATTGCAGAGGCTTCGCGCCAACTGGGCTTAAAATATGTAGTTCTTACTTCGGTAACCCGGGACGATCTTCCTGACGGGGGAGCAGAACATTTTTATAATACTATTAGGCAAATAAAAAAAATGCTCCCCGACGCAAAGGTAGAATGCCTTATTCCTGATTTTGGCGGATCTGAAAAAAGTCTGCGGCTTACTCTTAAAGCAAAACCGGATGTTTTAAATCATAATATCGAAACTGTAAAAAGAAACTACAAGAAAATAAGAAAAGGTGCCGATTATGACAGGTCTCTCAATATTTTAAAAAATGCAAAAACTATCATGCCGAAAATCCTTACAAAGTCAGGCTTTATGCTGGGTCTTGGTGAGACAGAAGATGAAATAAAGGCGCTTATTCTTGATCTTAAAGAAACTGGCTGTGATATTTTAACAATCGGTCAGTACCTGAGGCCTTCAGGAAATAATTTTAAGGTTTCCAAATATTACAGCCCGCAGGAATTTGAGAATATTAAAAATTTTGCTGAAAGCCTTAATTTTAAATATATCGTTTCCGGCTCATATGTTAGATCTTCATACCATGCCTCATCAGCCTATAGCAGCATTAAAGCCAATTAGCAATAATAAACCTAAATACATATTCGGGGAAAAAGCATAATGATGCTTGTTGCATGCAGTAGAAACTTTTTAGACAGCCTGTTAACCTTAAGGAAGGAGAGCGCATTTTGCAGTCAACAGGCTGTATCTGTCGACAGACTATAGTACCGGTAAATAATTATCTATTTCATAGTTAGTAACAAAAGTCCTGTAGCGGTTCCATTCAATTTTTTTGTTTTCAATAAATTTATTAAATACATGCTCGCCAAGCGTCTCTCTGACAAGCGAGCTGCCTTCCATAAACTTAACTGCTTCAAATAAATTATCGGGCAGCGTTTCAATCCCGCATTCTTCTCTTTTTTTGACATCCCAGTCAAAGATATTTTCTTCAACCGGTTCTGCTAGCGGATATTTATTTTTAATACCTTCAAGTCCTGCTGCCAGCATAACGCTGAATGCAAGATAAGGATTACATGCCGGGTCAGGCGATCTAAGTTCAATTCTTGTCGCTTTTTCCTTTCCGGGTTTATACATTGGCACTCTTACCATAGTTGATCTGTTTCTTCTTGCCCAGGATATATATACGGGAGCCTCATAACCCGGCACCAGTCTTTTATAGGAGTTTACCCACTGGTTAGTAATGGCGCATATTTCTTTTGAATATTTTAAAATGCCTGCTATAAACCATTTAGCCTCTGCAGAAAGGTTATACTTATCGTTTTCATCAAAAAATACATTCTTGTCACCTTTAAAAAGCGACTGGTGGGTATGCATACCGCTGCCATTCTGACCGTATAACGGTTTTGGCATAAACGAAGCATAATAACCTGCCCTTGTTGCCACCTCTTTAACTATTGACCTGTATGTCATGGCATTATCTGCCATTGTAAGAGCATCGGTATATCTTAAGTCAATCTCATGCTGCGAGGGGGCAACTTCATGATGGGAATACTCAACACCTATGCCCATAGCTTCAAGGTAAAGTATTGTTGTTCTTCTCAAATCACTTGCAACAGTCAGGGATGTCTGGTCAAAATAGCCTCCATTATCAATAATTTCGGGACTTTTATCTGATTTAAAATAAAAAAATTCAAGTTCCGGACCAACATAATAAGTGTAGCCCATGTCAGCAGCCTTTTTTAATGTTCTTCTTAAGACCCATCTCGGATCGCCTTCAAAATTGGAGCCGTCCGGCTGCATTACATTACAGAACATTCTTGCAACACCATTTTCAGAAGCGCTCCATGGAAGTATCTGGAAAGTGCTGGCATCCGGCAGTGCAATTACATCGCTTTCCTCAATTCTTGAGAAACCTTCTATGGATGAACCGTCAAAACCCATTCCCTCGCTTAATGCTCCTTCAAGCTCTTCAAAAGTAATAGAAAAGCTTTTAAGCATGCCCTGAACGTCGGTAAACCACAGCCTTATAAATTTTATTTTATTGTCTCTGGCTTTTTTTAATACAAAATCCTTCATTTCATCTTTTGTTGACATTTTTGTCTTCCTTCCTTTTAGAAATTAAATTTTAATAATTTATACCACATAATCTTTAATAATGCGTTAACTGTATGTTAAATCTGTGTTAATTTTTAAACGAAAAGAGCGCTCTTATTTATTTTCTGTTCAAATATGACTTAGTTTTTAACCTGTCACATTTCAGGGCTAAACATATACCCGACATTTCTTATGGTTTTGAGCATATTGCTGTAAGGAAGGTCAATTTTGGATCTTAATCTTCTCATATGGACGTCAACTGTCCTTGAACCGCCATAATAATCATAATCCCAGACAGCAGAAAGCAGTTGGGTGCGTGTAAAAACTTTATTTTTGTTCTCAAGCAGAATTTTTAAAAGCTCGTATTCCTTGAATGTAAGCTCAATTTTTTTTCCGTTTATCAAAAGCTCATATTTATCAAGATCAAGCACGATGTCCCCGATAACTATACTTTTTGAAGAATTTAATTTAAAATCCCTTAAAAAAATAGTCTCAATTCTTGTAGCAAGCTCTGTGTCAAGATTTTCTTTAAACACAAAGTCATTTATTTTAACACCATTTCCAAACAGATCGGAAAGCATAACGGTTTTATCAACTATTAAAAGTTTCGGAAACTCTGCAATTTCATGACTTTTTAAAAATAAAAACAATTTACCGTCCTGCCTGATTCCGCTGCAAACATCAGCAATCAAAAAACCGTCTTCAAAGGCGCTGCCGGATTGACCAGGAGGCTCATCCAGCATCTTTACCTGGTGTTTGCCGGTAATTTTTCCCGAAGCAAAAATTTCCAATACTTTTTTTATAATTTCATTACTTGCCGTAATTAAAAATACATTCATTGTTTTAACCTGAATTTATTTGTTATGGGATATCTTCTGTCCCTGCCAAAAGCTCTTGCGGTAATTTTTATACCCGGTGAACCCTGCCCTCTTTTATATTCACTGAAATCCACCATATTAATAACTTCTGACACAACTCTTTTATCATATCCAAGACCGGCAATATCAGAAAAATCGCGCTCATCCTCAATATATGCCTTAAGTATTGCGTCAAGAATATCATAAGGAGGTAGTTTGTCCTGGTCTGTCTGACCCGGCTTAAGTTCTGCCGAAGGAGCTTTTTTTATAATCTGTTCCGGTATTATATTATTATATTTTTCATTTATAAATGCGCATATCCTGTAAACCATAGTTTTATAAACGTCCTTTATTGGCGAAAAACCGCCTGCCATATCGCCATAAAGTGTGCAGTAGCCAACGCTTATCTCGCTTTTATTGCCCGTTGCCAGCACAAGCCAGCCATGCTCATTTGATAAAGCCATTAAAATATTGCCCCTGATGCGGGCCTGGAGGTTTTCTTTTGTGGCGTTTATCTCGTCTGTAACAAGGTTTTCTTTTATATTTTCAATAAAAGTTTTATAAATACTGCTTATCGGAATTATAAGTGTCGAAAACCCTGCGTTTTGCGCAAGCTTTTTCGAATCATTTATGCTGCTTTCCGAAGAAAACTGTGAAGGCATAATTACACCGGTAACATTTTCAAAACCTGCCGCAAAACCCGCAATTAATGCTGTAAGGGCAGAATCTATTCCTCCGCTAAGGCCAAGGACCGCTTTTTTAAAACCATTTTTGATTATATAATCCCTGGTTCCCAGCACAAGCGCATTTAATATTTCTTCTTCTATGCATGTAATTTTTTTTGCACTGCTGCTAGGATTATTGTCAGGCAAAAAATTTTTTTGTCCGGTGTTTTGCCTGCCGGCAGATTCCAAATTTATTTCAGGGATAGCACCCGTTTCATGCCGTATTGAATCCCTCTGGTTTTTGTATTTTGCATCCTGCAGCCTTGCAGAATCAAGGTCATCTGTATCAAGGTCATATATAAAAAAATTCTCTTCAAACGATTTTGCCTGGATAAGTATTTTGCCCTTTTCATTTACAAGCATTGAGCTTCCGTCAAAAACAAGTTCATCCTGGCCCCCAACAAGATTTACATAAAGTATGTTAACTCTGTTATCAACAGCGCGCGTATAAAGCAGTTTCTGACGTTCCTCTATCTTTCCATGATGGTAGGGGCTGGCAGAAATGTTTATTATAAGCGCTGCTCCTCCTGATATTGCCTGGTACCTTAAGGGCCCTGAAGAATAATAGATATCTTCGCAAATGTTGACAGCAAATAGAGTGTTGTTTAAATTATATATATAGCCCGTAGATCCTTTCTGGAAATACCTCTCTTCATCAAAAACCGAATAATTGGGAAGATACTGCTTATTGTATACAGATACCAGTTTCTTATTGTTGATTATTGCTGCTGAATTAAATATCCCAAGCTCCCTGCTGACAAAGCCAACAACAGCCGTAATATTGCTGCAGAGCCCCATTACTGCTTCAAGATATTTTAGATTTTGTTCAATAAAGGCTGGCCTTAAAAGCAGATCCTCGGGCGGATATCCTGTAATTGAAAGTTCAGGGAAAACAATGATATCCACGCTATTTCTTATTGCTCTTTTGATATGAGAGGAAATTATTTTATAATTGCCTTCAAAATCACCGACAGTAGGATTTATCTGCGCACAGTATAGTCTTAAAATTTTATTTCTTTCCATGTTCAGCCTTTCTTAAGAGGTGAAATCCTTCTCAGGTCCATTATTATTTTTTTAAGGCTGCCAAGAAAATAATCAACCTGCCCGTATGTATTTTCATAGCCTAAAGTAATCCTTAAGGAACCAAAAGCATCCTGGGGTGTAATGCCCATTGCCACCAGTGTGTGCGACGGCTTAGTGGAAGAAGAAGAACAGGCTGAACCGCTTGAAACTGCAATACCGGCAGCATCAAGCCTTAAAACCATCGCTTCTCCCTCAACAAAGTTAAATGAGAAATTGCAGTTTCCCGGCAGTCTTTTTTCGGGATGACCGTTAAATGCAACACCATCAATTGTCTCTAGTATGCCTTTTTTTAAATACTGCCTCATGGCAGTTAGATGCTCAGCCCTGCTTTTCATGTCTTTGCTTCCAATACTTGCAGCTTTTGCAAACCCGGCAATTCCTGCAATATTTTCAGTGCTGCTGCGCCAGCCTTTTTCCTGTCCTCCGCCAAAAATAAAAGGTTTTATCCTTGTTTTCTTCCTGATATATAATGCGCCGACGCCTTTGGGCCCATAAATTTTGTGGCCCGATACTGAAAGCAGGTCAGCTCCAAGGCTATTTACATCCGTTTTTATGTTGCAGAAAGTCTGCACCGCATCAATGTGAAATATTATATTTGTACCCTTTAAAAGTTTTCCAACCTCTTCAACCGGCTGTATTGTTCCGACGATATTGTTTGCATGCATAACTGAAACAAGAATAGTTTTATTTGTGATTGATTTTTTAACATCAGAAGGGTCAATCATACCGTATCTGTCAACAGGAAGGTAAGTTACCTTAAAACCTTTCTTTTGAAGCATTTTGCAGGGCATTGCCACAGCGGGATGTTCAACTGCAGTAATTATAATATGATTGCCCTTTTTACTGTTTGCATCAGCTGCGCCAAAGATTGCCATATTATCGCTTTCGGTGCCGCTGCCCGTAAATATAATTTCAGAGTCGCTTGCTCCTAAGGCAGATGCAATTTCATGGCGCGAGTCCTCAAGTATTTTTTTTGCCTGCCTGCCCGGCATATGAGGCTCTGAAGGATTTCCGAAGTATTTTAAGAAACAGTTATTCATAACTTCCGCCACCTCAGGAAGCACCGGAGTTGTAGCGGAATGGTCAAAGTATATATATTCTTTTATCTTATTGTCTGTCATAAAAATGTTTAATAAAAATCGCTTTTAGCACATAAAAAGAAAAATTAACACTTATTTATTTGGCTGTCAATAAAGCCATATAAAGATGCAGCCTGTAGGATATATAAAGCTCAAGGGCAACGAGAAGCAATGCTGCAATTGACGGAAGTAAAATGTATTTTGAAAAAAGCTTTTTTGCTTTTTGTGAAAATACAGGTATCAAAAGCAGTATTACAAGATTGATAAAATAAAAAGTGAATATTACTGAAAGGGCAGAGAAATAAAGAAGGAAAATATTTATGACAATTATGTTAAAAACACCGGCAATAATAAAAAAGCCGGATATTATAATAAATATTATAAACTGCCAGGGTCTGGAAAAAATTTTTACTGCAGCCGGTTGGCTGTAATACTGATAATTAAATACAGGATAGATTACTGTCATTGCCGCACTGCCTGCAAGATAACCTGTAGTGAGCCGTAAAATATTATTGGTGGTAAAACCAAAAAAATAAGATAGAAGACCGTCCGCAACAGTTGATAAAACAAATATTATCATTATTGCCAGAATATATGCAGGCGCAAGATCGCTTTCTTTTTTCCTGAACATAATAAAAAGTATGATTGCGGTTATAAAAAATCCTAAGTATATGCCCTCACATCTTGCGCAAACGGGCATTTTCAGGTACCCTGCAAAAAAACTTCTCTCCGGAAGCTGGTGGCAGACAGATGCGCCTACAAGATCAAGAAACTTTATTAAAGCATTGTTCATAACATAATTTAATTATTATAAATAGCTTACAGTTTATTTTATCTTAATGTTTTTTTAAACAGAATATTCCTATAATATTAAAATATCGGCCGGAATGTAGTTTTTTACAGCCCCTGCTGATAAAATTACAGCTAGTTTAAAGTATTATCCTGAAAGGACTAAAAAAGTGATATATGATTTTCACACACATACTTTTTTATCTGACGGCGTAAACAGCCCTATAGAGCTGATAAGATGCGCGTATACATACGGTTATGCAGCCATAGCAATTACAGATCATGTAAGCTACAGCAATATTGACGAGATTATAAAAGCTGTTAAAAGAGACTGCGAGCTTGCTGCTAAATACTGGGAAATAAATGCAATACCGGGGGTTGAGCTTACAAACATTCCTGCTAAAAGCATAGTAGAGATGGCAAA
>JACVJB010000002.1 GCA_015711775.1 Actinomycetota bacterium
CCTGGTTGCTGAAAACCACATCAGGAAACAAAACCAGCGTTTTTCGCTGATCGCTATCTTTATCCTGATATTATTGTCGCTTTCATTATTATGGGCATTTATACTCAAGCGAAAGTCCTTGCTGCAAAGCAGCGCACTCTTTGCAAGGGAAACAGAACTGTCGCAATTGAAAATTGAATCGGTTGAGAACCAAAACCAGCATCTGCGGGAGAGTCTTTTTGCTGAGGAAGAAATTAAGAAACTGCAGACCATAAACCTTGAGCGGCAAAAACAGGAATTGACCAGCGCTGCCATGCTAATTGCAAATAAAAATGAGGTGTTCGAAAAACTCAGAACACTTGCTGAGCAAATCAAAATCAACGAAACCTACAAGGAAGACAAAGCCCGGGAAATAATCATGGAAATTGACCGTCAGACTGATTTAAGCGATCAATGGGAACAATTCAAAATTCATTTTGAATCCATTCATAAATCCTTTTTTGAGAACCTGCGCAAACTGAATGGATGCCTGACCCAGAATGATATGCAATTGTGCGCCTACATCAAACTTAATCTTTCCACAAAGGAGATTTCACGCCTGATGAACATTACCCCCGAATCAGTAAATACTCACCGTTACCGGCTTCGCAAAAAACTCAATCTCCCCACTGAACAAACATTGAATGAATTGGTGCATGGGCTTTAGTGGAAGTCCAAAGTCTCTAAGCTCAAATTCAAAATTCCAAGTGGAAGAAGGCAGTTGGAAATGGCAGTTGGCTGTAGCTGCGGTCTGGTAGCGGGAATCCCTTTTTAACTATTCAACAAATTAACCAATTGACTATTTAACCAAATCGCTATGGTGCTAAACATACTCAATAAGCTCCGCTTTCCCTCTTAGAACGAGCATGCCATTGGCGGCAAGTGAATCAAGATCGTTTACGACAGGATATACAGTGATTGGTGCAATCTGGCTGATGCGCCTGATTATTTCGTCGGTGAATTTTTTGTTGTTCAGGATATTGCCTGTCAGCAGGATGGAATCTACTTTGCCTTCAAGTACGGTAGCCATCGCACCAATTTCTTTTGCAACCTGGTAAGCCATTGCCTCTACAATGCTTATCACTTTACTGTCTTTGCCTTCATTATATTTTTTAATTACCTCATGCATGTTATTGGTACCAAGATATGCAACAAGTCCTCCCCCTCCATATATCAGCCTGTTTGCCTGCCTGTAATCAAGATTGTTTTCAAGAACATGTTTTAAAAACGGCATTATAGGAATTGCCCCGGCTCTTTCGGGAGAAAAAGGCCCCTCGCCTTCCACAGCATTGGTTACATCTATAACCCTGCCATAGCTGTGTATTCCCACTGATATTCCGCTTCCCAGCATGGCAACAATAAGGTTAAGCTCACTGTATTTTTTACCGAGATCCCTTGCCGCCCACCTTGCCATGCGCTTCTGGTTCAATGCATGAAAAAGCGTGCTTCTTGGAAACAGCGGACTTCCGCTTATTCTTGCTATATCATCCATTTCATCAACACATACAGGATCAAGGATATAAGCTTTCTTTTTATATTTTTTTGCAAAATCATCTGCTATTAATGCGCCAAGGTTGGATGCATGTTCAACATTTGGATTTAAAAGAGTTTCTATCATTTTATCATTTACTTCATATAGCCCGCTTTTTAACGGTTTGAGAATTCCTCCCCTGCCGATAAAAAAATCAACTTCATTTAAATCTATATTATTTTTCTCTATGAAATTATTAATTGCTTCAAACCTGAAATCAAGCTGATCAACAAAACTGTTAAATCTTTTTAGGGAATCCGAGTCATGCCTGACAGTGTCGCTGAAAACAAGTTCCGCATCATTGAAGAATCCTATTTTTGTCGACGTATTCCCGGGGTTTATTGCAAGTATCTTATACACCTTAAAAATCTCCCGACTTTAAATTATTAAGTATAGCTTTATTAGCTGCTAAAGACACAATGATAAAATATCTTTGACATTATTTTTTGAATATCCCTTAATTTGCCACAAATCTGCAATTTCCAAAACACCTTCTGACAGTTCTTCAATGTCCCCTTCAGGTATACCGGCATCTTTAAAAGATACAGGGCTGCCAATCTTTTTAAACCAGTTTTTTAAGGCTTCTATGCCGGTTTGCGCGGTTTCATCGGGATTTTTACCTTCCAGCCCGAATACATTTGCGGAAAATTCAGCAAATCTTTGAATATTTTCCTTATACTTATACTGCATCCATGCGGGTGTAATAATTGAAAGGGCTGCGCCATGCGCAATATCATAAAATGCTCCAAGAACATGTGCAAACATATGGCATGGAACACTTGCTCCGTCAACCCCGCTTGTTGTAAGTCCGTTCCAGGCAAGGGATGCCGCCCACATCATTGTTGCCCTTCCATAATAATCATCCGGTTTTTTCAAGACAATTTCCGTACTTTCCATAATAGTTTTAACAAGGCTTTCCACTATCCTGTCCTGTACAGGGTACCAATTATTATCATGGGTAAAATAGCCTTCAGTTGCATGCGAAATTGCATCCACGGCTCCGTATGCTGTGTAATCAGGGGAAATGGAATAAGTTGCAGTGGGGTCAAGTATGGACAGTTTTGGAAAAAGATGCTCGTCAATAAACCCGAATTTCTGCCTTGTTTCCTCATTGGAAAGTACTGTGCCCCCATTCATTTCTGAGGCTGTGGCAGGTATTGTAAGTATTGTAAGCACCGGCAGGGCTTCTTGTATTTTCGCAGTACCGTTATAAAAATCCCAGACATTGCCATCGTAACACAGCCCTGCAGCTATGGCTTTGGCCTCATCTATAACGCTTCCGCCGCCGACAGCAAGAATAAAATCGACTTTTTCCTGCCTAGCCAGGCTTATGCCTTCATTTACATGTGAGAGCACCGGGTTTGATTTGACTCCCGGATATTCTATGAAATCAAGATGTTGCTCATTTAAAGACTTTATAACTTTATCATAAACCCCGTTTTTCTTAATGCTTCCCTTACCATAGACCACCATAAGCTTTTTTCCGTATTTATTGGCATAAGGGCCTATGAGCGAAATTTTACCCTCTCCAAAAACAATTTTAGTCGGAATATGAAATTCAAAACTTTTCATTTATCCTCCCGTGATTTAATTTTTACATTTATAAATGGATTGGAGCGGGAAACGGGATTCGAACCCGCGACCCTCAACTTGGAAGGCTGATGCTCTAGCCAGCTGAGCTATTCCCGCCCGAAATTTGAAGTACTAATTATAACAGAAATTAAAAATATTTTTTTAAAAACTTAAATCCTGTAATCCTGGTCGGGGTGAGAGGATTTGAACCTCCGACCTCCTGCTCCCAAAGCAGGCGCGCTAAGCCAAACTGCGCTACACCCCGAATCCTTCCTGGCGCATTGTGTATATTAACACATATTTTAAAATTTTCAATAAAGCTGTTTTTTCAAAAAATCTGACATTTTTTTTAAAGCTTTTCCCCTGTGGCTGATGATGTTTTTTTCAGACCGGGAAATTTCTGCCATTGTCAGATTATATCCTTCGGGTATAAACAAAGAATCATAGCCAAATCCTTCGGTTCCTTTCTCTGTAAAACCAATATTGCCCTTGCATATGCCTGTAGACAGATTCAGCTGCCCGATATCATAATCCCATAAAACCATCCTGCATATAAACCTTGCTGTTCTTTTTTCAAAACTTGTAACGTCTTTTAATTCTGCCAACAGCTTTTTCCTGTTTGTGGCATCATCGGCATCAGGACCGGCGTATCTTGAAGATGTAACTCCCGGACGACCGCCAAGAGCATCCACTACAAGGCCCGAATCATCAGCAAGGGCTCTACAGCCGCAGTAACGGGCTATATGTCTTGCTTTTATCTTTGCATTCGATAAAAAACTGCTGCTGCCTTCTTTAATATCAGGAAAATCGCTGAAATCTTTGTAAGTGATAATTCTCAGTGAAAAAAGAAGCCCTTTTTCCTTAAAAAAATCTTTAATCTCCTTTATCTTCCCGTCATTTTTTGTTGCTATGACTATTTTCATAAATAATATTGACCTTACTGCACTTTTTTAAATAAATATAACATTAATGTGTTTTAAAATTTTTTTACTGCAGCCTTAGACAACCTTAACAAAGACCTGGTTTTTTATTAAATTATCCAAGTATCGTTTTTCTCTCTAAATCAATTATTTCCCTTAGCGCTTTTTCTGAAATATCCATCATTAAATTAAATTGCTCCCTTGTAAATGGCAGACCCTCGGCGCTTGCCTGTATCTCCACAAATTTTCCCGATGAGTCCATAACCACATTCATGTCGACCTGTGCGCTGCTGTCTTCAACAAAACATAGATCTGCCAGTACCTGGTCATTTACAACGCCAACACTGATTGCTGCAAGAAAATCTTTAATGGGCATTTCCGGAATCTTCTGGGAGCTTACAAGGCTGCTCATGCAGTCATAAAGCGCAAGAAAACTGCCGTTAATTGCTGCCGTTCTCGTTCCCCCGTCTGCCTCCACGACATCACAGTCAATCCACACAGTTCTTTCTCCCAAAAGAGAAAGATCAATGACCGCTCGAAGTGACCTTCCGATAAGCCTCTGGATCTCATGAAATCTGCCGCTTATTTTTCCTGTAACCTGCGGCCTTATTATTCTCTGCGGAGCTGAACGGGGAAGCATATCATACTCGGCAGTTATCCAGCCCTGACCTTTGCCTCTTAAAAACGGGGGCACTTTTTCATCTACAGTTGCCGTGCATATTACCCTGGTATTGCCCATTTCAATAAAAATAGATCCTTCTGCGTGGGAAATATAGTTGCGCGTAATTTTAATATTTCTAATCTGGTCATTGCGCCTGCCGTCAATCCTTGCATTTGAAGTATCCATAAATAAACCGCCTGACTTGTTATTTTTAATAAATATCTATTCTATTTCAACCACTTAAATTACACTGTATATTTAAAGAATTTCAGAAACTTCTGAGTTTTTGTCAAATTCATTATGTTTGCGCGCCAAGATCCACTCTGATTATTTCTTTTATATCATCACCAAGAAAACGCTTGCCTATCTCAAGAAACCTGCTTTGAAAACCGGTCTCAAAAAATACCATTGAAGCCCTGACGCCGGATGTATTTTCAATATTTTGAAGGCAAAGAATTCGGGCAACTTCTTTTGCCGTTTCTTCTGCAGAACTTATAATTTTAAAACCATCATTGCAGCATGCTTTAATCTGTTCCTCAATCAGTGGAAAATGAGTACATCCCAGTATAAGCACATCAATATCCTGGCCTACAAGCGGGCTAATGCATTCACTTATGGCAATTTCCAGCTGCCTGCCGTCAAGAACGCCTTTTTCAATATAATCTATCAGCAGGGTTGCCGGTCTTGAAAAAACACTGACTTCTTTATCGGTTTTATGAATCGCTTTATCATAAGCTGCGCTTTTTACTGTGCCTTCTGTTGCAATTACGCCAATTCTTTTATTTTTTGTTACTTTTACTGCTGCCTTTGCCCCGGGTTCTATAACGCCAATTACCGGAATATTAAAACTGCTTCTCAAATCGTCAAGAGCTGCAGCAGATGCAGTATTGCATGCCGCCACAAGCAGCTTTACATCCCTGCTGTATAAAAATTCAGCAATTTTAAATACAAACATTTTTACATCTTCAAGTTTTTTTGTCCCGTAAGGAAAATTTGCAGTGTCACCAAAATATAAAAGATTTTCAGCAGGAACCTTTTTTATAATTTCCCTTAAGACGGTAAGTCCGCCCACTCCCGAATCAAAAATACCTATTGGCCGCTTATCCAAATTTTATCTTTCTGTAATTAGTTGATAAACAATCCACTTATTATAATCAATTAATATGAAAAAATTAAACAATAAATGCCAGGTTTTTATAGAAGGTTAGATCTGCTTTGCTGTTTTTTAATTTTAATGACTGGCAGCAAATGCATTTAAAAGGTAAAAAACTTTTAATGGGTTAAAATATAAACCTGTAATCTGACAATAAGAGGGATATGGAAAAATAAAGTTTACAAAAAAATTAAAATTTAAATTTCTTTTTTGCAAAAACTGCCATGCAGGCATCAACTGCAGATTCGTCAAACAAAATACCTCTTCCTGCCTTTATTTCTTCTAATGCTTTTTCGATGCCATATGCGGGCCTGTAAGGCCTGTGGTTTGCCATTGCTTCAATAGTATCTGCCACTGCGAGCACTTTGGCATCAAACAGTATATCCATGTTTTTAAGGCCCTGTGGATATCCTGAGCCGTCAATTCTTTCGTGGTGCTGCAGAACTATCTCAGGCAACGGATAGCCAAAATCTATCTTACTGAGTATATCATGTCCAAACTGGCTATGCGTATGTATCATAGATATTTCAATGTTTGTAAGTTCTGACGGTTTTGAAAGTATTGATGCTGGAATAGCAATTTTACCTATGTCATGAATAAGAGCTGCAGTGTAAAGCATTTCTATCTCATTTTCGTCAAATGACAATTCGCCAGCCATCGCCCTGCATAGCCTTGCAACATTTCTCTGGTGGTTTTGCGTATAAGGATCCTTTATTTCAAGTATTAAAGAAAGTGTATTTATTGTTCCTTTAAGTGTTTTTTTAATCTGCTCATAGCTTTTTTTTAGTTCATTTTCCGCTTTTACCTGTTCAGATATATCAAGATTTACAACTATACCTGCTTCAACTTTTCCGTTATCACCTGTAACCGGCGCTGTGTAATTAAGTAATGTCTTCTTTTTGCCGTCAAAAGCGTCTATTTCAAGCATTTCATCAGTTATAGTTACACCCTCATTTATTGTATGAGCAAGCGCCCAGTCATCCGGCTCTATCTCTTTTCCGGAAGGAAGCCTCCTTGCTTTAAAAACTCCGTACTCCTGCTGGCCAACAAGAGGTTCTGCCCCCCATATTTCCCTGGCTTTTTTATTGCTCAATATTAATTTGCCATTTTTATCTGCAATCCATAAACCAACAGGAAGGATCTCAAAAATTTTCTGAAGCATTTTCTCATTGTTTCGCAATTTTTCTTCCATATGCCTGCGCTCAGTTATATCTGTTATATTTGCAAGCGCCCCGTCATATTTACCATTTTTATCAAAAAGGGGAGATGTTTCAAGCCTTGTTAATATCCTGCTTCCATCCTTTTTAATAAATTCAAAATCGTGCTCCTCTTTTATGCCAGATTTTCTCCTTTGAATGTTGTATTGAGCTGCTTTTCTTCCTTCATCATCCATGAAACAAAACAGGCTTTTTCCAGTCATTTCCCCAACTGTATAACCAAGCATCTCGGCCATCTTGCTGTTTACAAAAACAGTTTCAGCATTTCTGTCTATCTGCCACAGCCCTTCATACATATTTTCCACGAGTACTTTAAATTTTTCCCGATCTGATTCCTTTTCCTGCTCTACCTGTTTTATTCTTACAGCTATAATATATAAGTCAGTAAGTTTTTCAATGACCTCTAAATCTTTCCGGCTGTAGCCAGTTTCACTGTTTGCAAGGGCAATCTGGCCAATAAGTATGCCATCAGAAATTACAGGCACAGAAAGAAAATTCTCAACAGCTATATGGCCTTTGGGAAGTCCTCTGCTTGAAGAATGGCCTGAAGGTTCGTTGGTAAAAAAGGATTTTTTTTCATTAAGCGCAAAACCCCACAATGAAGAATACTTGCCATTCTTATCAGGCGGAAAAGTCACTCTTCTGTCGTGCCCATTTATTTTGCAGTCTTTGCCCATCATTTTTGAGATGGTCCTTGAAGTTGCAACACCGGTTTTTGGGTCAATTGTATTTACATAGCCGAATTTGCTGCCTGTGAGCGCCTTTGCTTTATCAAGAAAAACTTCAGCTATTTCTTCTATGGTGCTGGAACTATTAAGTAAAACCCTGAAAATATCAAGATAAGCCTCATTAAGAAGCAAATATCTGGAACTATCGATAAATAATGAGTCTCTGTTATTCATTTTGTTTTAAAATATTTAAGAACTTCACATTTTGCCATAAAGTTACACTATAATATTCGGACAAATTATTGTTACAGTATAATAACTATCATTATATTGTAACAATACTGACAATACAAATAATATTAAAAAACAAAATGCTTATAATTTTCTGACAGCTTAAACCAACAAATATTGCTTTTAAATATTTATGCATCTTAACAGGCTGCTATGATTATAAATTAATCAGTACATCAGCCTGTTTATACTCTGTATTATGCAAATCCATGTGGACCCCCTGTTAAAGAGCATCTGATTTCCTTCCGTATCTTTAAATTCAAAAGGATCAAATATGCTGTTTCTTGCCCAGGTTCCTTCAAGGACATTGCCGTCCATAAAGTAATATGCTTCACCCTGTTCATGGGTTCCTGTGGTCCTTGCAAGCATGTGCCCATACTGGTCTATGGGGCCATCTATATCAGTAAGCATAACAATAATATTATTTAAGCTTATCTGCTTGCCTGTTTCAAAATCTGTATGAGGCACGCCTGCAATTGATTTTAAATATTTATTGGCGCTCTTATCATATGTAAATCCTGCAACATAAGACTCGCTTGAAAAATCTACAGTGATTTCAGAAATACTGCCTCTTTCGGACTCGGGCGCATCTGTTTTAAATGCCATAGGAGATTGTCCTCCTTCAAGAGAGTAACCGTATTTGGACCCATCTTCCCTTATGCCTTCGGTGTCAATAAACGCAGTATGCTCAAGAGCATCGCTTCTTGTAGGTTCTCTCCAGCCTGCAGAAGTGTAATTAACATAAGCCGTACTGTTTGCATCAAGAACATCCATATCCATATTTTTTATAGCATCATAAGCCTGCTGATAGGAACCCCAGAATGTAAATATGGGATCAAGGCTTCTTGCTATTTCAGCAAAATATATCCTTGCGCTCCTGACAGGGCCAATGATATCTGCATCAAATGATGAAAATACTGCAACAAATCTTGTAACGCCACCTTCTGCAACAATTTCAAAAACAATATCAGCATAAATAAGGCCTGAGTGCGGCCTTGCTTTAGGATTATTCTGGACCATTATTGCAAGCGGACGATAGTCATGAACCGTACCTGAAAGCTCAAGTCCGCTGAATTTATTAATATTATCTGATATTGTTTCTTCCTGGGAAGCGGCAGCAGTTTCTTCTGCAGTAGTTTCCGGCGTTTGCTGCGCCGTTTCCTGAACAGTTTCTGCTACGGTAGCAGCGCTTTGCTCTTCAATTTGAAAAGCATCCTCTGCTTTGCAGCCAGAAAATCCGGTAAAAGCAGTAAACAAAAAGATCAATACTAATACTGTATAAAATGCGGGCCTTAGCCACAAACGTAATCCGGTTTTTTGTAATATTTTTTGCTTTTTCAATACAAACAACTCCTGTCTTGATAATCAGGTTAGTTATAAATTTTAAACATTATAAATAGATTTGAATTAAAGTGAAAGAAATTAAAGTAAATTTATATTTTAGAAAATCCTTCGAGCGTCTTTTAAAATACTGCCTGCTTTGACACCAGCGGTTTATAACCTGAATACTGGAAGTCAATGCATATGCCATTTTTTATATCTAAATTGTCATGAAGATAGTTAGTATGATATATTTATAAAATATGCTTACGAAATTTAATAAATTCAAATTTTTATTTCTAATTATTTCAGCCTTACTGACTGCTGTTTTCATTTTAATCTTTATGACTGGATGCAAGGCACTGCCCCCGGTTAACAGTTCAGCCTTAAATAATTTAGAAGAGAATATGCCGGCCTCACAAACAGAAGAAATTGAAGAAAATACAGACGATACTGTAATTTCTGAGAAAATAAGTTTTGAGCTTGTGAACACCCTTCCTTTGCCTGAACAATCAATAGCTACAGATATTTGGTCTGACGGTGAAATTGTATATGTGTTAAGTTCTTATGAAGGGTTGACAGTAATTGATGTAAGAAATAAAAATAATCCGGAGATTAGTAATATCATCCAGACAGACGGTTTTGCCAATGCCATATTTGTAAGTGAAGATTTAATTTTTATTGCATCTGGTAACTCAAACTTTGAAATTTTAGATAAATCAGATAAATATAATCCGTTCTCAATATCAAAAACAGGGACAATTGCACCTGCAACAGATATCTTTGTATCAGGCAGCTACGCATTTTTATCTGTCGCTGATAAGGGTATTCAAATTTTTGATATAAGTGATAAAAATAAGCCGGAAATAATAAGCAGTATTGCTCTTGAAGGTACGACTTATGGCGTTTACCTGAATAATAATTATCTTTATGCATGCGCCTATTTGCAGGGCATATATGAAATAAATATAAGCAATATATCCAGCCCTGAAATTAACAGCGTATTTAAAGAAATTACTCATCCGTCGGATATCTACGTTGAAGATGATTATGCTTTAATTGCAAATAATTATCCTGAAGAGCTTGCTAAGCAAAATGGCATTAAAAACCCGGCAGGCTTATATTTTATAGATTTAAAGAATAAAAATAATACTGCTGCAGTACCGCAGTTTTTTACACAGATTTCAGAACTTCATGTATATAATAATAATGTTTTTATTGCATGCCTTGAAGATGGAGTTAAAGCAGTTAGCGCCAATGCTATGAAAAATAATGATGAAGATAAAATACCTCTTGCTGAAGCCAAAGTCGACGGTTCGGTTTGCAGTGTCTACGCTTCTGGTGATTACTTATTTGTTTTATCAAATATATTTGAACCTGCAGTATCAGAAAAAGAAACAGAAACTGTATCAAAACCTGTAATGAATATTTTCAAGATAATTACTGAAGAGACAGTTCATTAATATTGATATATGCGTATCTCTAATAAGATTTATAAAAATTAATAATCGTACAGGTTTACAGGTATAAAAGACTGCCTGTCTCTGTAGCAGTGAAGAAGCGCTCCATCTTCTGTAGTTAAATGATTTATTATAAAATCAGCAGCAGCGGTTGCAGCATTTTCATAAATGATGTTATTAACACTGGAAGGATGATCACCAATGATAAATAAATTGGCAATACACTGCATTGCTTTACGCAAACAGTTATTAATATACTTATTTATTAAGTTGCATCAATATTGGTGGAGGCGGCGGGAATTGAACCCGCGTCCGAAAATATTGCCACAAGGACTTCTACAAGCTTAGCCCGTATTTAATTTTCGCTTTTTTGAACCAAACAGGCAGGGTCCAAAAAAACTATTCCGTAAAAGTTTCCCTTTTAACAGCTACAGAAAAACCGCTAAAAAGTATCCTGTAAATCGTCGCCCGTTATAAAGTACAGGAACCCTTATAACAGACGTAGCAGCTTAGTTTATTAGGCTGCTAAAGCTAACTTTGGTTCATTAGCATTTATGTTTAGCCCAGTTTTTACAAGTTCTGGAACTTGACTTGCAATCCAAGCTCAACCTATTCCCGTCGAAACCTATCGCCCCCTGCTCGAAGCAGTTTACAGGTTTGATTAGAATTTCTTTACAATTGTAAAAAAACAATTGAAAGCTAAGCATGGCATATTATACCATTTTAAAAAAATAAATAAATATCAGGATTTTTAATATATCTATCTTAAAGTTAATTAGTTATACCGGCTCCTGACTTTAAAGGCGTTTTTTTAAATTTCAGCGCATTTGAAGTCCGCCGCTTACATTTATCACTGCACCCGTTATATAGCTTGATCTTTCAGACGCTAAAAATACAACAACATCTGCAATTTCATTTAATTCCCCAAACCTTCCAAGAGGGATATCTGACAGGTACTTTTCCTTATTAGCAAGATATCTATCTCTAGTAAGCTCAGTGAGCATATAACCAGGCGCAACAGAATTAACTGTTATCCCGTATGGTCCAAGCTCCCTTGCAAGTGAAAAAGTGAATGAAATAATTCCCCCCTTACTTGCATCATAATGGGCGCGCCCTGATGATGAACCCGAAAATGCCGCTGTAGAAGCTATATTTATTATCCTGCCCTTCTTGTTTTTATTAAGAAGATGCTTTGCTACAAGCTGTGATATCAAAAAAACACCTGTTAAATTTACCTGCAGGGTTTCATTCCAGGTTTTAAGATCAGTATCTGCAAGTGAAGAGGTGGGGCTTATGGCGGCATTATTTACAAGTATGTCTATTGTGCCAAACTCTGCAATTACTGAATTAAAAACGTCATTTACTCCAGAAACAACAGATACATCCCCTGGCACTGCAATTGCTTGAATGCCATAGTTATTATTTATCTTAATTACGGTTTCTTTAGCAAGTAAAGAACTTTTAAAATAATTTACCGCAACCTTTGTTCCTTCTTCTGCCAGCTTGTAACAGATTTCCCTGCCAAGCCCATGACCTCCTCCCGTAACAAGAGCCACTTTATTTTTTAAGTTAAAATCCATCATTTTCCCCTGACTGGATATTTACCTCATTCTTTTGCATAATTGTAAAGAAAAGTTGTATGTTTCCCTCTATTCCAAGAAGTTCTTTTACTTTAAAATAAAGATTGCCCACAAGCATACTGCCCACACTGTTCATATCTATGGGTACTCTGTCTGTTTCCTGGAGCTCAATAAATTTTATTACTCTTGCCCTGTGATTCATGGCATTGTTAAACAAGTGCCCTCCTCCTTCTTAAATTCAAATAAGAATCAAGAAAAATGACAAGTATGAGTATAGAACCAACTATTATATTCTGCCAGAAAGAACTTATTTCCATAATATTGAAAAGATTGACTATTAAAGACATAAAAACAACCCCGAATAATGCACCTACTATTGAACCCTGGCCGCCCGCGATGCTTGCGCCCCCTATCAGGCATGCTATTATTATCTGCAGCTCAAGGTTGTAACCTAAAAACTTGGATGATATTTCAAATCTTGCAGTTGCCAAAAGCCCTGCAAGCGAGGCAAGAAATCCTGAAAGCATATAAGTTGCCAGGCGTATCCTTCTGACTTTTATGCCCACAAGCCTTGCAGACTCATAATTGCCTCCAATGTAATAAAGCTGCCTTCCAAAATAAGTCTTTTGTATTATGAATTGAGCCAGAACTACAATAATAAGCATTATCCAGAACATATTGTAAATTCCAAGAGTCTTTCCTGTACCAATTATGATAAAATTCTGCTGGGAAATAGGCACCCCATAGCTTCTCTCTCCCCTTAGCAAAGCATCCACCATACCCCTGCCTATATAAAGCGTTCCAATTGTGGCAATTAGCGGGTTGACTTTAACAAAAGCTACCAAAAATCCGTTAAAAAAACCGAAAATAAGTCCAACAGAAAGTCCGCCTGCGATTGCCAGGGGCACGGGTATATTGTAAGAAAGAAATAAAGATACTGTTACGCCTGATAAACCCATAACCGAGCCCACAGAAAGATCAAAAACACCGCTGATTAAAAGTATCATCATACCGACAGCAATTATTGCGCTTGGAGCAATACTTGTCTGAAGAGATTCAAAATTAGTACTGTTTATAAAAGTCTTGCTTCCAAAACTCAATATCAACGCAAAAATTACAATTATTATTATAACTATGGCTTCTTTGGCTCTTATAATTCCTGTCAAAGTTTTTTTCATTTATTAAACTCCTGAATATAAAAAATCAGAAATATTAAAGAAATCAGTATTCTATTTTCTCCCTGTTTATTCTCGTATCAATGATAATTACAATAATAAGAACAGCTCCGGTAACAACGCCAGTGAATACTGGGTCGATATTATACATTACAAATCCGTTAAATATCGTAGCTAAAAATAAAAGTCCTGCAGCAGATCTAAGTATCGAACCTTTTCCTCCAAAAAGGCTTGCTCCTCCAAGAACTGCGGCAGTTATCATTTTAAATTCAAGGCCAACGCCTGTATTATGCACCGAATGACCGCTTCTTGATGCTGCAAGTATTCCTGCAATACCGGCGCCTATGCTTGAAAGTATAAAGATTATTACCTTTATGCGATCAGTTTTTATGCCATAAAGCCTGGCTGAAAATATATTTTCACCCATATAATATAGCTTACGGAAAGAAATATTATAGTATAGCAATATCTCAAGAATTATTATTATCAGGATTAAAAAGATTATCGTTAAATTAAACTCTCCTCCTATTTTTATTTTTGATACCATTCTGTATTCTGAAGGATACGTCACACCTTCAAGCAGCCTTATAAGCCCGTCTGCAATGCCCCTGAAAAGTATCATGGTGCCTATTGTCATCATAAGCGAATTTATCTTGAATTTTACAACAAAAAAACCGTTTATTAGGCCTACAATGCCACATACAAAAAGACTCAATGGTATTGCAACCCATACAGGCATTCCTGTTTTTAACACCATAACACCGGTAAAAATGCCGGCAAAAGCAAAAACAGAACCGACTGAAAGATCCACTTCGCCCATTATAAGTAAAAGCGTTAATCCCAGCACAGCATAAAACTCTATAGACAAGCCATAAAAAATTGAATAAATATTCTGATAAGTAAAAAAGTTCTGTCTTGATATAGAAAGAAATAAAAGTGTGGCTATGACTACAATAAAGATTGAGTACCTGCTTAAATCAAGACTTCTATTGTTATTGGTTTTTATATTATTCAGTTTTTTATTTTCAGCACTTATTTTTTCCATAATCAATCCATACTAATCCTGTACGGTTTTATTATCCTTATTAACTTTACTGCTGCCGGCAGCTATAGTCATTATCTTTTCTTCTGTTATACTCTCGCCTTTGAGCTCCCCTGCAATAGTATTTGTCTTCATTATTACCACCCTGTCGCAGAGAGCAAGAAGCTCTGGAAGTTCAGAAGAAAAAATAATTACGCTTGTTCCTTTATTGGGAAGTTCAAGAATAAACTTGTGTATTTCAGCTTTTGCTCCCACATCCACACCCCTGGTAGGTTCGTTTGCAATTAAACATCTGGGTTGAATCCCGAGGCACATTGAAAACATCAGTTTCTGCTGATTACCGCCGCTTAATCTTCTCGGCTTTGTTTTTATACTTGAAATAATGATATTAAATTTTTTAATATACTCATTTGTATAATTATGAATTTTTCCAAAATTTAAAAAGTTATATTTTGAAAAATTTTTCAAAACATGAGCAGCCAT
>JACVJB010000003.1 GCA_015711775.1 Actinomycetota bacterium
TTTTTGTCCTATATATTCATTTCAAGGTCCTGTTTTTCATCATCAGTTATTTCCTTAAACACTTCCATTTCTTCCTCTTTTTCCTGTTCATAGCCAACATAGATAAGTTCAATATCACGGTATCTTTTCATTCCGGTACCGGCAGGAATTGACTTGCCTATAATAACATTTTCCTTAAGCCCGATAAGATTGTCCACCTTGTTTTCAAGGGAAGCATCTGTGAGTACCTTTGTTGTTTCCTGGAAAGAAGCAGCCGCCAGCCAGCTGTCTGTTGCAAGCGATGCTTTTGTTATTCCCATAAGGTTTTGCTTTGCAGTAGCGCCAGCAAGTCCTTCAGCCATAAGTTTTTTATTTTCTTTTTCAAACACAAGCCTGTCAACAAGCTGACCCGGCAAAAACTGGCTGTCTCCCTGGTCAATAATAGTTACTTTTTTAAGCATCTGTCTTACTATTATTTCTATGTGCTTATCATTTATGTCAACACCCTGGGATTTATAAACATCCTGTATTTCTTTTACAAGATACTGCTCGCAAACTTTAATACCGCTGATTTTTAAAATGTCGTGTGGATTTTTAATACCTTCTGTAAGTTGATCCCCGGTATTTACAAATGATTTATCGGCTACCCTTATTTTGGTTCTTGTGGGAACCTGGTAAGTTTTTTCTTCACCGTTTTCCTGGTTTTTTATCGTTATCATCCTGAATTTCGGGTCAACGTCTTCAATCGAAACAATTCCCGATATTTCAGCAATAAATGCATGCTCTTTCGGCCGTCTTGCCTCAAAAAGTTCAACAACTCTTGGAAGACCGCTGGTTATATCAATGCCTTCAAATGTTTTTTCATGCTTGTGCACATGAGTTTTTCTTTTTGCAGTAAATACTATCTTTGCAAATACTTCGCCTTCCTCAACATTTATGCACTTGTTAATCTGCAGTATTTCACCCTTTGGAAATATAACATCAACAACTCCGCCGTTTTCCATTTTTACCTGGAATGTAAGCCTGCCGTTTATATGCTCAATGTTTATCTCTATTATTTCATCTGTTTCCTTTTGCGTGAAATCATCTTTTTTTAATCCCAGGCTTTCAAGAAGTTCTTTTTTAAGAACAATTGTACCTGTTACGGGTGATTTGACCGATCTCTGGATAACTGTGCTTGCAATACCTCCGGTGTGGAAAGTACGCATTGTAAGCTGGGTTCCCGGTTCTCCTATTGACTGGGCAGCAATTGTGCCTACGGATTCGCCAATTGCAATAAGCTTGCCGGATGCCAGGTCTCTTCCATAACACTGCTGGCATACCCCGAATTCGGATTCACAGGTAAGCCCGGAACGCACTTTAACACTTTCAATATTTGCATGTATAAGATTCTGCAGGTCTTTTTCCTTTATCTCTTCACCTGCTTTTAATATTATCTTTTTTGTTTTTGTATTAATGATGTCATCCGAGCAAATCCTGCCTATAAGATTAACGTTGGGTTCACCTTCAAGAGTAAGAACATAAAGATAAATGCCTTCTTCCGTGCCGCAGTCAGGCATCCTTACTATAGTTTCCTGGGCAACATCCACGAGCCTTCTTGTAAGATACCCTGAATCTGCGGTACGGAGAGCAGTATCTGCAAGGCCCTGCCTTGCGCCATGCGTTGAAATAAAATATTCAAGAACTGTAAGGCCCTCCCTGAAGTTGGATTTTATCGGCCTGTCAATAATATCGCCACGGGCGTTTGCTACAAGGCCCCTCATACCTGCAAGCTGTCGAAGCTGTTTTATATTTCCACGCGCACCCGATGTTGCCATCATATAAACAGGATTGAATTTATCGAAATTTTTTTCCATGGCATCAGCAACATCTTCAGAGGCTCTTGACCATATCTGTATAACATTGTAGTGTCTTTCAGTATCTGTTATGAGGCCATTTTTATAATATTCTTCTATTTTTTCTATTTTCTTTTCAACATTTTCAAGTATCCTGGCTTTTACGGGCGGCACCTCTATATCATCAATTCCAATTGTAAGCCCTGATTTGGTGGCATATTTAAAACCAGTTTCTTTAATGCTGTCAAGAATTTCTGTTACAACTGACATCGGGTATTTATCAAGACAGTCTGAAATTATTGCAAGCAGGTTTTTTTTATTTATTTCTTTATTTACAAAAGCATAGTCATCAGGAAGAGTCTGGTTAAATGTAATTCTTCCTACTGTAGTTAAAACTGCTTTTTTATTTATCTTTACAGTTATATGATTGTCAAGGTTTATAATCCCGAAATCATAATCCCTGAGCGCATCCTCGGAACTGTTGTAAAATCTTTTCTTTTCACCTGGTATTTCCCTCTCGGATGTCAGGTAAAAAAGCCCCATTACCATATCCTGGCTGGGTATTGTTACCGGCTGGCCGCTTGCAGGCGACAGTATGTTATTGGAGGACAGCATGAGCACCAGCGCTTCGGCTTTTGCCTCATTTGAAAGGGGCACATGCACAGCCATCTGGTCGCCGTCAAAGTCAGCATTAAAAGGCGGACACACAAGCGGATGTATCTGTATTGCCTTGCCCTCAACAAGTATGGGCAAAAATGCCTGTATTCCAAGCCTGTGAAGGGTAGGCGCCCTGTTCAGCAGCACAGGATGATTCTTTATAACTTCTTCAAGAACGTCATAAACTTCGTCGCTGCCTTTTTCCACCATTGTTTTGGCGCTTTTTATATTCTGGGCATATTCTTTCTCCACAAGCTCTTTCATTACAAAAGGCTTAAAAAGTTCAAGAGCTATAGTTTTCGGAAGGCCGCACTGATAAAGTTTTATCTTCGGGTTTACAACTATAACTGATCGTCCGGAGTAATCAACACGCTTGCCTAAAAGATTCTGCCTGAAACGGCCCTGTTTTCCTTTTAGCATATCAGACAGTGATTTCAGCGGCCTGTTTCCTGCTCCAAGAACAGCCCTTCCCCGCCTGCCATTGTCAAACAGGCTGTCCACTGCTTCCTGGAGCATCCTTTTTTCATTATTTATGATAATTTCAGGGGCATTGAGCTCAAGAAGTTTTTTTAACCTGTTATTGCGGTTTATAACCCTGCGGTAAAGATCATTTAAATCCGAGGTTGCAAACCGGCCGCCGTCAAGCTGTACCATGGGGCGAAGATCAGGAGGTATTACAGGCAGTATATCAATTATCATATATTCAGGTTTATTAACTGAGTCCTGGAAAACTGAAAGTATTTTAAGCCTTTTTATGGCCCTTATTCTTTTCTGGCCCTTGGAGTCTTTAATAATATTTTTCAGTTCTTCAACTTCCTTTTTAACATCTATATTTTTAAGCAGCTCTTTTACCGACTCTGCGCCCATCCCGCCGTCAAAATAGTCACTGTATATTTCTTTCATCTTTTTGAAAAGTGATTCATCCGAAACAAGCATTTTTTCTTCAATGTTCAAAAAGAAGGTGTTTGCACGTTTAATAAGGTCCAGCTCTTCCCTGTATATTTCTTTTTCCTCAATAAGCATTTTCTCGGCTTCTTTAACAATTTTTGCAATCTTTGCCTCAAGGTCTTTTTCGGAATTTATATCCTCGTCCTCAATTGCCTCGATTTCTTTTAATTCTTCGCCTTCTTTGTATCTTTTCAGTAAATCATCTTTATTATCCTTTATGTCTTTAAGTCTGGCTTCATGCATTTCCGCAGCCAGTACATTCGCCTGTTCCGTAAGTTCTTTTATTTTTTCCTTATCTGCCTTTAATGCTTCCCTGTTGACTTTTGTAATTATATAGGAGTCAAAATAAAGCACTTTTTCAAGATCCCGGGGGCTCAAATCAAGCACATAGCCCAGCCTTGAAGGCACGCCCTTAAAAAACCATATGTGCGACACGGGAGCTGCAAGGCTTATATGCCCCATTCTTTCCCGCCTTACATTTGCGCGGGTAACTTCTACTCCGCATCTTTCACATATAATACCTTTAAAACGCACTCTCTTGTATTTTCCGCAGTAGCATTCCCAGTCCTTTGTGGGGCCAAATATCCGTTCGCAGAAAAGGCCGTCTTTTTCCGGTTTTAATGTCCTGTAATTAATGGTTTCGGGTTTTTTTACTTCCCCGTTTGACCAGGATTTTATCTTCTCCGGTGAAGCGAGACCAATTTTTATAGCGTCGAAATTATTCACATCTATATTTATTACCATTTTTTATAATCCTCCAAAATTTATAAAAAATTTTTATTTTAAAATGCGTTAGGGCCTACGCTTAAATTTTTAAAAACTATTTAAGTTTCTTCAGTTTTTTTTGTCTTTGCCCTGCCGGCAGATGCCTTTGGTTTTTTTTCCTGCTTTTTTGCAGTTTCGCTTAACATTTTATTTATGGCATCTTCATCGCTTAAAGCAGTACCCGTATCGGCCTGGGGCTTTTTATCCGCTTTTTTGGAACTGCTTTTTTGCTCTTTAAAATCATCAAAGTCTTCCGGCTCCCCGTCATCAAAAGAATCCTTATCCATAAAATCCTCATCCCCATCTCCATAGTAGTCTTCCTCTTCGGTTTCTTCTTCCTGATCAAATTCAAGGTTTAAAGCTTCATGGCCTATCAGATCTATGCCAAGCTCTTCTACTGTTTTCATTATGTCATCCTGCTCTGTGTCAACCTTGACTTCCTTGCCTTCTTCCGAGAGCACTTCCACATCAAGGCCAAGGCTCTGCATTTCTTTTACAAGGACTTTAAAGGACTCCGGTATTCCGGGTTTGTCTATATTTTCCCCTTTGACAATGGATTCATAAGTTTTCACTCTGCCAACAACATCATCTGATTTTATAGTCAGCATTTCCTGCAACAGATATGCCGCTCCGTAAGCTTCAAGGGCCCATACTTCCATTTCACCAAAACGCTGGCCGCCAAACTGAGCTTTTCCTCCAAGCGGCTGCTGGGTCACCAGTGAATAAGGCCCGGTTGATCTTGCATGGATTTTATCATCAACAAGGTGGGACAGTTTCATAACATAAGCATACCCTACAGTTATTTTATCTGATATTTTTTCCCCGCTTAAACCATCATAAAGCGCAGTTTTTCCATCCTGAGGCAGCCCGGATTTTTTTAGCAACTGCTTAATAGCAGCTTCGGAGGCGCCGTCAAATATGGGACAGGCGCAGTGGACGGAACCGTCCTCATTCCTGACAACTCCGTCTTCCTCCCAGCCTTTGCTGGCAGCCCAGCCAAGATGTGTCTCAAGCACCTGGCCTACATTCATTCGCGAAGGAACTCCAAGCGGGTTAAAAATTATATCAACAGGTGTTCCGTCTTCCATATAGGGCATATCCTCTTCAGGAAGTATAACTGAAATAATACCTTTATTCCCATGCCTTCCGGCAAGTTTGTCTCCAACCGATATCTTCCTTTTCTTGGAAATAAATACACGGACAAGTTCATTTACACCCGGAGGGAGATCCTGTCCGTCTTTTCTTGAAAATACCTGCACATCAAGTACAATCCCTTCCTCGCCATGGGGAACTTTGAGAGAACTGTCCCTCACTTCACGGGCTTTTTCACCAAATATGGCCCGAAGAAGTTTTTCCTCGGCAGTAAGCTCCGTTTCGCCTTTCGGAGTAATTTTTCCTACAAGTATATCGCCCGGTTTAACATACGCGCCAATTCTTATAATGCCTCTCTCATCAAGATTTTTGAGCATTTCATCGCCCACATTGGGTATATCCCTTGTAATTTCCTCAGGTCCCAGTTTTGTTTGCCTTGCTTCAATTTCCTGCTTAGAGATATGTATTGAAGACAGAACATCCTCTTTAACAAGTCTCTCAGAAATTATTATTGCATCCTCGTAGTTATAACCTTCCCATGCCATAAACGCCACAAGCAGGTTTCTACCAAGCGCAAGCTCACCGGCCTGTACAGAAGGGCCGTCCGCTATAATATCGCCCTTATTCAATTTCTGGCCCTCGTCAACAACAGGTCTCTGGTTAATGCATGTTCCCTGGTTTGAGCGTTTAAATTTATAGAGACTGTACTTCTTATGTCCGGCATTCCTGTATTTTACTTCAACAACCCCTGACGATACCCTGCTAACCACGCCATCATCTTCTGCAAGTATTATATGACCGCTGTCTCTTGCAATTTTTTTCTCCATTCCAGTTCCCACAAGAGGCGCTTCGGGGTAAATCAATGGTACTGCCTGTCTCTGCATATTGGAGCCCATAAGCGCTCTATTGGCGTCATCGTGCTCCAGAAAAGGTATAAGTGTTGTAGCCGCGCTGAATATCTGCTTTGGGGATACATCCATATAATCAATAGCGCCTGTTTCTGCGGCAATAACCTCACCGCCTGCGGTACTTAAAAGCTTTTTTTCAATAAAGTTACCTTTTGCATCAACATTTGCTGTCGCCTGGGCAATAACATAATTTTCTTCCCTGTCTGCCGACAGGTATTCGACCTCGTTTGTAAGTTTTCCGTCTTTTACCTTAAGATAGGGCGACTCAATAAAACCATAGGGGTTCAGGACTGCATAAGTTGCAAGCGAGCCTATAAGACCGATGTTTGGGCCCTCAGGAGTTTCAATAGGGCACATTCTTCCATAATGCGATGAATGCACATCCCTTACTTCAAAACCGGCTCTTTCCCTGCTAAGTCCGCCGGGGCCAAGCGCTGAAAGCCTTCTTTTATGGGTAATTTCAGCAAGAGGATTCGTCTGATCAAGAAACTGTGAAAGCTGACCGCTGCCAAAAAACTCCTTAAGCGAGGCAACAAGAGGCCTTATATTAATAAGAGTTTTTGGAGTTATTGTTTCAGAATCCTGTGTAGTCATCCTCTCTTTTACAACACGTTCAAGCCTTGCAAGTCCTATGCGCACCTGATTTTGTATAAGTTCGCCTATATTTTTAATCCTTCTGTTACCGAAGTGATCAATATCATCTATTTCACCAATATTATTCATAAGCTGTACAAGATATTTTAAAATGCGGAACATGTCCTTTGGGTTTAAAATCATCTCATTGCTGCTGTCTATATTCATTTTTTTTGCAATTTCTGCAAGCCTGCTGTAGACATTTTTATATATTTTAAAAATAAGTTCCCATACCCTGCAGATCTGGCTAATGCTGTCTTTTTCTTCAGCATAAATTTTACTAATGGTTTTTAAAGCTTCGTCATCAAGGCTTAATTTGCCTGCTTCTTCAATATCTTCATTTAAAAGAACTTCCAGGTTATTTTCTGCCAAAAACGGTCTTGCTGAAACTATATCTGCGCCAATTTTCCTGATGAAGACTATAAAGTCATCTGAAGTATGCAAAGGATTATTTTCAGTAATATATTCCTGCATTAATTTTATTGCGCCCTTTATTTCAGTTAATGTATTTAAATCTTCCAGTATCTTTGAAGTTAAAGAAAGCCCTTTATCCTCAGGTTCATTTTCATGCGCCAGCCTGTAGTTCTGGGCAGATTTTTTCATTACATTAAGATTCTCATCAGATTTTTTTTCAATGCTGATTTTTGCGGCGGCATCCTTAAGTGTTATCACAAGCTCTGTAAAAATGTCCTCTTCAACAATATCTTCTGAAAATTTCTGGTTTGTTTTGTACCTTCCTACTTTACCCATATCATATCTTTTAGGATCAAAGAACAGGGTATATATAAGGTTTCTTGCACTGTCTATTGTGGGAGGCTCGCCGGGCCGAAGCTTTTTATATATTTCAATAAGCGCTTCCTCTTCAGTTTCAGTAATATCCTTTTCAACTGTATTTTTAATGCATTCAGTTTTATCATAGTCGGTAAAAAGGGACAGCAGTTCATCATTATTTCCAAAGCCTATTGATTTTAAAAATATTGTAAGCAGGAATTTCCTTCTTCTGTCAATCCTGACATAAGCAATATTTTTTTTATCTGTTTCAAGCTCAATCCAGGAGCCTCTGGTAGGAATAACCTTGCAAAGATATATTTCCTTCTCTGTTTTTTTATCTATGTCCGAATCATAATAAACTCCGGGAGAACGAACAAGCTGGGATACAACCACTCTCTCGGTTCCGTTAATTACAAATGTCCCCTTATCAGTCATCATGGGAAAGTCGCCCATAAAAACTTCCTGCTCTTTTTTCTCCCCGGTTTCTTTATTGACAAATACTGCAAGCACCTTAAGGGGCGCCGAGTATGTCATATCCTGCATCTTGCACTCATCGGGGCTTGCATTTATCTCGTCAAAAGCATAGCTGTCAAAGGAGAGAGACATGGTTCCTGTAAAATCCTCAATAGGTGAAATATCTCTTAGGGCTTCTTTAACGCCTTCACTTAAAAACCAGTCAAAAGACTTTCTCTGAATATCCAGAAGATGCGGGATTTCCATTACCTTTGGAATCTTGCCAAAATTATACCTTTGAATTTTTTTTATTTTTTGCATTAATTGATTCTCCCTTATAAATTATTTCTGTTATAAGCAAACTTTAAAAAGTGCTGCAGCCGGCGCAATAGCAGATAATTACTATAAAGCCTCCGGAAATTATCCCGGCAGTAACAAATTTTTTCCTTAAAGGATAAAAAAATAACTGCAGAAACAGTTATCTTTTTACAAATAAAAGCACAGTTTTATCACTGTAAAAAAGCTCGGTTAAACCGGCAGGTGAAGTAATAGTTAAGAAAAACTGACGATGTAAAATAATAACTGTTATTTTCACGATGTCAAGGACTTTTTTTCAGGATTTTTTTATCAGCTTAAATTCCTTATAAGTGAAAAATCCCCCGCCTCAGCGGCCCTTAGCAGCGGCTTAATATATTTATCTATCAGGCAAGCATTGAGGGAAACGGGCATATTTTTCAGTTTCATTTCAAGCTGCGGGTTTTTAGCATTTAAAATTGCCCTGTCAATATGCTCTTCCTTAAATCCATAAACTCCTGAAAGTCTGTCAGGCACTTCAGCAGACTTTAAAAAGTTCCGCATTGCGCCTCCTGCAATCTCACCCAGCAGGCGGGAGGGCAGCGCTGAAACTTTATCAGGTATTTTATTTCCTGCATGAATGCCGCTTATATCTTTTTCATTTTCCAGATAGCCTGAGAAAACTTCAATAAGCTTTATGAGCTGCCTTCTGATAGCAGGTGCAAAAAATACTGTCCAGTAAGGGTTCATAATTCCGCAGGCTCTGCCATGGCTTAATATATCTGTAAGTGAAAAGCTGTTTAAATGCGCCCCGTTTGTACCCCCGAGCATTATGGCGTATCCGCCAAGGTCAGTGCCAAGCCCTATAAGTTCCCTTATTTTTAAGTCATAACCGTTTTTTAGAACCTTCTGGAAATTATTAACAAGCAGTTTAAGTCCCGTGAGCGCAACTTCTTCAATTCTATCATAATTTTCAGGGTTTTTGTCATAATCTGCGCCATAATAGACTTCAATCAGGTGAGATATGCCGTCAAGCACTCCGTCAATTGTCAGCTCCCTGCTCATCGATGCTGTGACAGAATAATCAAACAGACAAACAGGAGGAATTACTGCATCATCAACAATAAGTTTTTTCTGGCCTGTTTTTAAATTCGTAACATTTGTATATTTAGTAAGATGGGCGGCAGACGATGCAGACATTTGTATGGCAAAAAGAGGGTATGGCTTTTTGCCGCTTTTTTTTATTTGACGTGTGACCAGACCGGTGCCAAAATACGGTTCAATGTTATTAACTTTCGGGCTTAGCGCGGCAAGAAATGCAGCCGCTTTGGCGCAATCTATGGTGCTGCCGCCCCCTGCTGCAATTATAAAATCCGGACTGATTTTTTCAATTACTTCTTTTAAATAATATATGTCCTCGACAGGGCTATTGGGTTTAGCAGAATCAACTGTCTCAAGAACATCTATATTATTTCCTGACAGGGATTTCAGAAGAGCTGCTTTAAAATCTTTTGCCCATTTTGATGAGGATACTGAGAGCACGGCGCGAAATCCGAGTTTTTCCGCAAGATAGCCTGCTTTTTCAATCGTATTTAACCCGAATATATAACTGCTTCCCTTAAACTGGCATAAAAGTTTTTCCGCCTTTGATTTTATTGTCTGGCTGCTTTCCATTTTACAATCATACCCGGCCTTAAAAAATGATATAAATTAGTAAAAATATTAATTCAGCAACACACTTAGTTTAAACAAAAAGCATACCTGCCTGATAATTGCTTCAATTATTTTATCTATTATATCAGCAATGCCACTGCCGATAACAGCTATTATCCTGAAGGTATGCTTTTAATTTTACTTTTTTTAGCAGACAGTCTATTTTATTTCAACTTCAGCGCCTGCATCTTCAAGCTGCTTTTTAATCTTTTCAGCTTCATCTTTGGAAATTTTTTCCTTTACTGCATTTGGGGCGCCGTCTACAAGGTCCTTTGCTTCTTTGAGCCCAAGCCCTGTTATTGTCCTGACTTCCTTAATGACCTGTATTTTTTGAGCGCCTGCAGCTTTGAGATTTACTGTAAATTCAGTCTGCTCTTCTTCTGCCGCTGCAGCTTCACCGCCGCCTGCCGCTGCTGCGCCTGCAGCCGGCGCTGCAACCATAGCTGCTGCGCTTACGCCGAATTTTTCTTCAATTGCTTTTACCAGTTCAGAAAGCTCTATAACTGTCATATTCTCTATTGCATTTAAAATATCTTCCTGTGAAAGACCTTTTTTTGCACTTTCTTTTACAGTCTTTGGAGCTTTTTCTGCTGCAGTTTTCTCTTTTGTTTCTTTTTCTTCTGTCATTTATTTTTCCTCCTGAAAATAATACGTATCCCTTTAAATAATAATTTACTATAAAACTATGCCTGGCCGGCTGCCTGTTCTTTCTGTTTTCTTACGCCTTCAAGAGCAAGCGCAAGATTTCTCGGTACGCCGCTTAGTGAAGTAACAAGGCGTATTAAAGGATTGTTAAACAGTCCTAATAGCTGCGCAAGAAGAACCTCTCTTGAAGGAAGAGTTGCGAGCTTTTCTACGCTTGGCCCGTCATAAAGTTTGCCTTCCATAATGCCTGCCTTGATTTTAAAAGTCTCAAACTCTTTTGCAAAGCCTTTGGCAAGTTTTGCAGCAGAAACCATATCCTGGCCACACACTATCATGCTTGTAGGGCCCTTAAAAACTGCTTCGAGATCAATATCATCATAAACCTGTTTTGCCGCTCTTATTGCAAGAGTATTTTTAATTATTTTTAGAGTTGAGTCAGCTTCTGAAAGCTTAATTCTCATGCTGTATGTATTTTCAGCCTTAAGTCCACTGTGGTCTGTAAAAATAATACTTTTTCTCTGTTCAAAGATATCCTTTATATCCTCAACTTTTTTTATTTTGTCTTTTCTTACCACTTAATACCCCCTAAACATCCTGATAATAAATAAAAAAACGGCCCCCTAAGACAAGGTTTAAAACCTTTAAGGCCGATTTTTATATATAAAAACAGGATGTTTTTATATCCTTAAGTTTTTATACTTATCAACCATAAGCAGGATATTTAAGTAAAGAGCCTGTCTTTACCCCTGCTGTCTCGGGTTGTATCTTTTATTTAATTTTAAAAATATATTTTTTATGCCACTGCTTCAATCTCTGCAGGCTTTGTGAAATCAACTTTTATTCCCGGACCCATTGTCGAAGAAAGATAAACGCTTTTTATATATCTTCCTTTGGCAGCCGCCGGTTTTGCTTTTGTAATTGCATCAAGAAGCGCAGAATAATTCTCAAGCAGCTTATCTAAATCAAAAGAAACTCTTCCAACCGGACAGTGCACTACTCCGTTTTTATCTGTCCTGTATTCAAGCCTTCCTCTTTTTGAGTCATTTACAGCTTTTTCAATTTCCATGGTAACGGTGCCTGATTTCGGGTTTGGCATAAGTTTGCGCGGACCCAATACCTTTCCAAGCTTGCCCACATGCTTCATCATATCAGGTGTAGTTATGCAGACGTCAAAATCAACCCATCCGCCGGCAACTTTTTCAACAAGTTCCTCTCCGCCGACATATTCCGCTCCTGCTTTCTGGGCCTCGGCCGCCTTTTCGCCAACAGCAAAAACAAGCACTTTCGGAACTTTGCCGGTACCGTTGGGAAGCACCAGCGTACCTCTTACAATCTGGTCCGCCTTTCTCGGGTCAACACCCAGGTTAAAGCTTATATCAACCGACTCATCAAATTTTGCAAAATGGTTTTCCTTAATCCATTTCAAAGCGGCATAAGGCGAATACATTTCCTGCTCTTTGAGATTTTTAGCTGTATTTGTATAATTCTTTCCCCGTTTCAAACCTATCACCTTTAAAAACTTATTGTTTTACCTTTACTCCAAGACTTTTTGCTGTGCCTTCAATTATCTTCATTGCACTTTCGACATTATTCGTATTTAAATCCTCAAGCTTTATTTTTGCAATTTTTTCAAGCTGCTCTTTTGTTAATTCCCCGACCTTTGACCTGTTCGGCTCTTTTGAGCCCTTATCAAGTTTTAACTCGCTTTTTATAAGGACCGCAGCCGGGGGCGTTTTTGTTATAAAGCTGAAAGTCCTGTCCTGGTAAACAGATATTACCACCGGTGTTACAGTACCCGTATCTTTTGCAGTTCTTTCATTAAAAGCCTTGCAGAACTCCATTATATTAACCCCGTGCTGCCCGAGAGCAGGCCCGACAGGAGGCGCCGGATTTGCCTGTCCGGCAGGTATTTGTAATTTAATCTGTGCCAGTATCTTTTTTGCCATTTATATTAATCCCTTTCATTAAAACTCTGCGCTTATAATTATCTGTTTATCTTTTACTTATCCGGCAAACTGCTAATTATACATGCATAAATAAATATTTCAACATCTGCCGGAAATTTATGAGTTAAATTTTTGCCACCTGGTCAAAATTAAGCTCCACAGGAGTCTGCCTGCCGAAAATAGTTACAAGCACTTTAAGTTTGCCCTGATCCAGGTTAATCTCATTTATAGTTCCGTCAAAATTACTGAATGGCCCGGTTGTAACTTTTACCGGCATACCAATCTCAAAATCAGTTTTGGGTTTGGGTTTTTCACTGACTTCACGCTTCAGTATTTTTGAAACCTCTGTTTCTCCAAGAGCCACTGGTTTATCGCCGCTTCCCACAAAACCTGTAACGCCCGGAGTATTTCTTACCACATACCATGAATCATCATCTAAAAACATCTTTACAAGGACATAACCTGGAAACACTTTTTTGGATGAAACAAGCTTCTTGCCCCCGGTAATCTCCATAATATCTTCAGTGGGTATATAGATATCAAATATCTTATCCCCCATATTCATGGATTCTATCCTGTGCTCAAGATTTGTTTTTACTTTATTTTCATATCCCGCATATGAATGTATCACATACCATCTCGGTCTCATTGTCTATCACCTAAAATTCAATTTCATTCAATACTATTTTATACTTGCAAGAAAGTCTATCAGTTGAATAAATGCAAAATCAAACAGCCCAAGTATAATTGCAAAAAATATAAGCGTTACTATAACAACAATGGTGTATGTAAAGAGCGCCTTCTTTGAGGGCCAGGTAACCCTTTTAAGCTCATGCGCAACGTCCCTGAAAAACTTTGCTATTTT
>JACVJB010000004.1 GCA_015711775.1 Actinomycetota bacterium
CAGGATTTTCTATACGCTTGCAATACTTGCGCTTTACAGGTTCGGATCAAATATTACAGTTCCAGGTGTTGACGCAAAGGCTATAACTGAGCAGGTACAGTCAGGGCTGCTTGGAATCATGGACCTTTTTTCAGGCGGCGCGCTTTCAAGATTTGCAGTTTTTTCCCTTGGAATAATGCCATATATTACTGCAACCATTATTATGCAGCTTCTGCAGGTTGTTATTCCAAAGCTTGCGCAGCTTTCAAAAGAAGGTGAGATAGGCAGAAGAAAAATTAATCAGATTTCAAGGTATATGACAACAGGCCTTGCTCTTATACAGTCAGTTGCCATGGTATTTTATTTCAGGAATTTCAATGCAATCCCCAAGTTTGATGCAATGCACATAATACTGATTGTTATAACGCTGACAGCAGGGACCACGCTTATAATGTGGCTGGGCGAGCTTATAAATATACATGGCATAGGCAACGGAATATCTCTTATTATATTTGCGTCCATAGTCTCAAGGATGCCCGGCCAGGTATTAAGCATGTTCAGGCTTAAAACTGTAAACATTATTTTTGTAATAATATTTGCCGCACTTGCTGTTGGAGTCATAATGGCAATTATAGAAATGACGCAGGGCGAGCGAAGAATTCCCGTGCAGTACGCAAAGAGAATTGTTGGCAGAAAAGTTTTTGGTGGCCAGAGCACTTACATACCGTTAAAGGTCAATCAGGCGGGAGTAATGCCTATTATATTTGCTGTTTCAGTGCTTCTTTTTCCTGCTACTATTGCACAGTTTGCAAATGTGGCATGGCTCCAGAGGATTGCGGACATGTTCACTCCAACCGCAGAGGGCAGAATAAACCCAGTGTATGCGGTTGTTTATCTTTTGCTGATAATATTTTTTGCATACTTTTATGGAGCAATCACTTTTAACCCCATGGATACGGCAGATAATTTAAGAAGGTATGGGGGTTTCATACCGGGTATAAGACCGGGCAAGAATACGGCAGACTATCTTTCGCATATACTTAACAGGATAACGCTGCCGGGTGCGGTTTTTCTGGCAATGATAGCGTTATTGCCTGAAATCCTTATAACATATGGAAATATACCGTTTCGGTTTGGCGGGACATCCATACTTATTGCTGTAAGTGTTGCGCTTGAAACAATGAGGCAGCTTGAGTCTCAGCTTATGATGCGTGATTATGAAGGGTTTTTAAAATGAGGCTTATACTGCTTGGCGCGCCTGGAGCCGGTAAAGGGACTCAGGCTAAAAATATTACATCTAAGTATGATATTGCCCATATCTCGACAGGGGATATTTTAAGGGATGAGGTTAAAAACAATACTGAGCTTGGAATAAAAGCAAACCAGTATATGAAAGAAGGGAAGCTTGTTCCTGACGAACTAGTAATTGAAATGATAAGGAGAATACTTGTAAAAGATGGCTCCGGTACAGGATTTTTAATGGACGGTTTTCCCAGGACGCTGGTACAGGCTAAAAAATTTGATGAAATGCTTGCAAATCTGGGACAGACAATAGATAAAGTGATAAATATTTCTGTTGAGCCCGCCAGGCTAATAAAAAGGCTTACTTCCCGCAGAGTTTGCAGCAGCTGCAATAATATATGCAGCATTGAGGGCAATGAAGACAGTACAATGCAATGCCCTTTATGCGGCGGCCAGCTATATAAAAGAAAGGATGACAACGAGGAAGTTATAGAGCAAAGGTTAAAAGTATATGAGCAGCAGACAAAACCGCTTATAGATTATTACAGCAAAAAGGGGCTTCTTTTTGAAGTTGACGGCACAGATACTGAAGCGGAGGTAAAAGAAAGGATATTTTCAATTCTATGATTATATGCAAGTCGGCAGATGAGATAAAGCTGATGAGGCAGGCAGGTAAAATAGTTACTGAAGTTCTTTTACAAATTAAAAATAATTTAAAACCGGGGGTGCAGACTTCTTATCTTGATAAACTGGCTGAAGGAATAATATATAAGATGGGCGCGTTGCCCGCTTTTAAGGGTTATGTCGGTAAATTAAATTCCACTCCATACCCGGCAAACATATGTGTTTCAATTAATGAAGAAGTTGTCCATGGAATTCCGGGGAAAAAAACAGTTAAAGAGGGAGACCTTGTATCTGTTGATGTGGGAGTAAAATACCTGGGCTATTACGGAGATGCTGCAAGAAGTTTTATAGTTGGCGATGCAGGTAAAACCACACATAGATTATTTGATGCCACCCTTGATGCGCTTAATATGAGCATAGATAAATGTGTAATTGGAAATCGTCTCTCTGATATATCCCATACTATTGAGGCAAGAGCGCAGAAGGATAATTTTTCAGTTGTTCGCGTATTTGTCGGTCATGGCATTGGAAAGAGGATGCATGAGGATCCTCAGATTTTAAATTACGGTCCCCCCGGACAGGGCCCTCCTTTAAAAAAAGGAATGGTTCTTGCAATTGAGCCGATGTTTAATGCGGGAACTTCAGATGTTGAAGTGCAGCCGGATAACTGGACAGTTGTTACTGCCGACAGGAAGTTATCCTGCCATTTTGAGGACACTGTGGCAATAACTTCTGATGGACCTTTAATTTTAACTAGGGACTGATTTAAAAGTATGGACTTTTTTTTGATTATTTGATAACCTACATGTTTGCGCCTTAAAATAGGGTGTATTTATAATTTTACAAGGAGGCTGTCATTTCTAAGAAAGAAGGCATTATTGAGGCTGAGGGCACAATTCTTGAAGCTCTGCCTAATGCCATGTTCAGGGTCGAGCTTGACAATGGACATAAGGTACTGGCGCATATCTCAGGCAAAATGAGGATGCACTATATAAAAATACTGCCGGGAGATAAGGTAAGAGTGGAAATTTCACCTTATGACCTTACAAGAGGGCGTATAACATTCAGGAAAAAATAATTAAGAGCAGGCCTTTCTGCAGGTTTTATAGTATTAGTTTAAAGCGGTAACGGCCAGCCTGTTACAATAAAAATAAAGTTTTTTAAAAAACTTTTAAATATTTTAGAAAAGGATTTGCAATGAAAGTAAAACCATCAGTTAAAAAAATTTGCAGCAGTTGCAGGATAATAAGACGGGAAGGCAAAGTAATTATTATTTGTAAAAATCCCCGGCATAAACAAAGACAGGGTTAAGGAGGTTTTGAGTTGGCAAGAATTTCAGGAATAGATATACCGAGGGATAAGCATATTGTAATTGCCCTCACTTATATTTTCGGCATCGGCAGATCCCTTGCGAAAAAAATTCTTACGGATTTAGGTATTGACCCGACAAGAAAAACCAGGGATTTGACTGAAGATGAAACAATTAAAATAAGGGCTTATATTGATAATAATTTTAAAGTAGAAGGCGATCTTAGACGGGAAGTCAACCAGAATATCAAAAGGCTGATTGAAATAAATTCATACAGGGGAATAAGACATAAAAGAGGCCTGCCTGTAAGGGGACAGAGAACACACACAAATGCAAGGACAAGAAAAGGCAGAAAAAGATCTGTAGGAATAAAGGCAAAAGCAAGATAATTTCAACCATACAGGTGAAAGATTATATGCAACAGATATTTATATGGAGGTAAATTTTGGTAAAAAAAACCACTGCTGTTAAAAGGGTAAAAAGAAAGGATAAGAAAAATATTCCTTATGGCGTTGCTCATATACAGTCCACTTTTAATAATACTATTGTCACTATTACTGACCAGCAGGGCAACACTATCTCATGGGGCAGCGCGGGAGCAATGGGATTTAAAGGCTCGCGCAAGAGTACGCCTTTTGCTGCTCAGGTAACTGCTTCCAGTGTTGCAAGAGCTGCCCAGGAACATGGCGTTTTTCGTGTGGATGTGCTTGTAAAGGGAATAGGCTCAGGAAGGGAAACTGCAGTCAGATCCCTGCAGGCTGCAGGACTTGAAATAGGCGCGATTACCGACATTACGCCTGTACCGCATAACGGATGCAGGCCGCGAAAACGTAGAAGAGTTTAAAAATAATTCTGCGGTCTTATATTAATTAAAACTGCAGTCTTGTATTTATTATACTGGTTTTAATTTAGCAAATATTGCTGATTATTAGGAGGATTTTTTTATATGGGTGCTATTACAGAGTACTCCTGCAAACTTTGCAGAAGAGAAAAACAGAAACTGTTTTTAAAGGGCGCAAGATGTTTTACTGATAAATGTGCAGTAGAGCGAAAACCGTATGTGCCCGGACAGAAAGCAAAAATGAGGCTTATTGAAAGCGAGTATTATCTTCAGCTTCGTGAAAAGCAGAAAGCAAAAAGATATTATGGGGTTCTTGAAACACAGTTCAGGAATTATTATAAAAAAGCTGTAAGGAAAAAAGGAATAACCGGTGAGGTACTGCTTCAACTGCTTGAGACAAGGCTTGATAATGTAATTTATTCCATGGGCTTTGCAGTTTCAAGAAGGCAGGCCAGGCAGCTTATATCACATGGTCATATTGCAGTAAATGATAAAAAAGTTGATATCGCATCCTATATGTTAAAAGAAGGCCAGACTGTAAGCATTCTGCCGTCAAGCACTGAGATAGCCCCGGTGCTTGAGGCAAAAGAGTCTGCAGGGAGCTTGACTATTCCGGAATGGCTCAAGGTGGATATTGCAAATCTTAAGGGCCAGGTAGTAAGAATTCCGGAAAGAAATGAAATAAAAGCCCCGGTAAATGAGCAGATGATTGTAGAGCTTTATTCAAAGGTTTAATTTTTTTAAAGCTGTTGCAATTTGTTGCTCTAAGCGGCAGCCGGGTTATTTTACTGGTAAATTATTGTAATTATTTTTCTTTTAAAAAATATAGGAGGTTGATATAAATTGCTAAAGATGCACAAGCCAAATGTTTCGACACAACAAAAAGATGAGTTTGAAAGTATATTCACTATTGAACCTCTTGAACGCGGATTTGGGCATACTCTCGGCAACTCCATAAGAAGGGTTTTACTTTCATCTATTGAAGGCGCAGGTATAACCAAAGTAAAAGTGGAAAATGTAAGTCATGAGTTTTCATCAATAGATGGCTTAAAAGAAGATATACTTGAGCTTATAGCCAATTTAAAAAACATTGTATTTAAAATGGAGGGTGCGGAGCCTGTTAAGATAAGGCTGAAAAAAAGCTCTTCCGGAGAAATAAAGGCATCAGATATAAAGCTGCCTGCAGGAGTTGAAATTTTAAACCCGGATACATTTATAGGCACTCTTTCAGATAATGCAAAAATTGATCTGGAGCTTACGCTTGAAAAAAATAAAGGTTACTGTTCGGCTGAGGAAAATACTACAGAGGATATGCCCATAGGAGAAATTCCTGTGGATACGATTTTTTCTCCGATAAGAAGGGTCAGTTTTAAAATTGAAAATACGCGTGTAGGGCAGATGACAAACTTTGACAGGCTGGTTCTTGACATAAAGACAAACGGCAGCATAAAACCGGAAGATGCTTTGAGTCAGGCATCAAAAATTATTAATGATTACATGGCGCTTTTAATTGATTTGTCTGAGAACAATTCGCCTGACCCGATATTTGATGATGCCCCTGAAAGAGAGGAACCTGCAAAAGATATGACTATTGATGATATGGAGCTTTCTGTAAGAGCAACAAATTGCCTTAAAAGAGAACATATTGATACTCTTGAACAATTGCTTAACTACAGGGAAGACGAACTTCTGCAGATAAGGAATTTCGGGCAGAAATCAATACAGGAAGTAAAGGATAAGGTAAAGGAAATGGGTCGGTCTTTCAGGAAATAAGCAGCGCCCTCATTTATTTTGATCGTATAAAGAACTATGAAGTTTTAAACAGGAGATATAGCAATGGTAATACCAAAAAAAGCAAGAAGATTGGGGAAAAGCGCAAGCAACCAGAAAGCGATTCTTAAGAATCTTGCGATTTCCCTTTTTGAAAATGGAAGGATAACAACAACTGTTACAAAGGGAAAATATTTAAGAGGTTACGTAGACAGGCTTATTAATTTTGCCAAAAAAGGGGATCTCGCATCAAGAAGGCAATGCCTGAAAACAATTGACAATGTTGATGCTGTAAAGAAACTGTTTGATGAAATTGGTCCGGCCGTTTATGAGAGGACAAGCGGCTTTACAAGGATAATTAAGTCAAATAACAGGCTCGGCGACGGAGCGCAGATGGTAATAGTTGAGCTGATTCGTTAATTTGAAAATTAATTTTAATTATTATGCACACTTATTCTGCTGTTATAGAATATGACGGCACAGATTTTAAGGGTTTTCAGCAGCAGCCCGGAAATGTGCGCACAGTGCAGAAAGAGATTTGCAGGGCGCTAAATGCTCTTGCTCCCGGATTTACAGGATTTAGCTATGCGGGGCGCACGGATACGGGGGTGCATGCGAAGAACCAGGTAATAGGTTTTAAGGTTAAACAAGCGCTTGATATTTACAGGTTTTCGTGGAAATTTAATTGTCTTTTGCCCGGGGATATAAGCGTTAAAAGGGTGCAGGCGCAAAGCGACAGCTTTGACGCAAGAAAGGATGCAAAGCTTCGCCGCTACAGTTATTATATTGTAAACAGTAGCTGCCAGAGTGTTTTTTTGAAAAAGTACAGCATAATGATAACCGGGAAACTGGATGTACAGGCAATGAAAGGTGCAGCAGAAAAATTTACAGGCATTAAAGATTTTTCTGCTTTCTGCAATGATAACTTTAAAACCGGCTGCAATATAAGGCAGGTTTATGATTGCCGTATAAAAAGGTACCCTGGCAATATTATAAAAATTGATATTTGCGCAAATGCTTTCCTGTATAATATGGTAAGAATTATTGCGGGCACATTAATTGAAATAGGAAAAGGTAAGAGGAAGGCAGAAAGCATTGAAGCTGCATTTGAGAGTAAAAACAGAAAAGATGCCGGCAGGATAGCCCCGGCAAAAGGATTATTTTTGTCAGGTGTAACTTATTGACTTTACGTAAAAACTATAAATTATTAAGAGAATAAGCAACAGTTTACTTTGGAGGTAAGATGGTTAGCGCAGGCACAAAAACCTATAGTGCTAAAAAAGAGGATATTGAAAAAAAATGGTATCTGATAGATGCCAGTGGTAAAAATCTTGGCAGGCTTTCAACCAGGATAGCCAAAATATTGAGGGGCAAGGACAAAGTCCTTTTTACTCCGCATGTTGACTGCGGCGATTTTGTAATTGTCATAAATGCAAAGCACATAAAGGTTTCAGGAAATAAAACTGATGACAAGCTTTATTACAGGCACAGCGGATATGTCGGTAATTTAAAAAGCACAAATTTGCGTGATATGCTTGTCAAGCATCCGGAATTTGTCCTGAGGCATTCAGTTAAGGGAATGATACCCCATAATATACTGGGAAGGCAGATACTTAAAAAATTAAAAATATTTTCGGGTAACAGTCATCCTCATCAGTCCCAGAAACCAGAAGTTTTAGAAGTATAAGTTTTAAGCAAGGAGAAAAAGTTTGGCAGAGAAAATAATATACTATGCTACCGGTAAGCGAAAAGAATCAATTGCAAGAGTAAGGCTCACACCGGGTACAGGAAAGATTACAGTTAATGACAGGGAATTTAATGCCTACTTCAGCAGCGCTGCGCAGAAAACAATGATAATTGAACCTCTTAAGCTGACGGGGACAGAAGCTGCTTATGATGTTTTGGCAGATATTACCGGCGGAGGGGTTTCCGGCCAGGCAGGAGCCTTAAGGCATGGGATTTCAAGGGCGCTTCTTGATGTAAATGAAGAGTTCCGCCAGATTTTAAAGCGCGAAGGTTTTTTAACAAGAGATTCAAGAATAAAAGAAAGAAAGAAATACGGCCTTAAGAAAGCCAGAAAAAAACCTCAGTTCTCAAAACGATAGTGCATTATCCCTGTTTGAAAATTAACCTTTCAAAGGTTGAAAATAATGTAAGAATAATAAACGGCCGGTGTGCCTCCCAAGGCATATCGGTCGTTGGTGTTTCTAAATGTTTTTTGGGCGATACAGAAATTGCAGGAGTTTTAAAAAAAAATGGAATAAAAATATTTGGCGACAGCAGGCTTTTAAATCTGGTCAAGCTAAGAAAATATTTTGGCCCGGGACAAAAACTATATATGCTGAGAACGCCCATGATAACAGAGGTGGCTGAATTGGCAACAATATGCAGCACAAGCGCCAATACCCAGAGAGAAACCGTAAAGGCCATATCAGGAGTGTGCAACAGCCTTGATATAAGGCATGAAATAATAGTCATGGTTGAAACTGATGACCGTCGTGAAGGGCTGCTGCCTGACCAGGTTCTGCCTTTCTGCGAATATGTTCAGAAAAACTGTCCTTCAGTTGATATATGGGGCATAGGCACGAATGCAAGATGCATAACAGATAAAAGGCCAACCCGTAAAAGCCTAAAGCTGCTGATTGAGCTTAAAAGAGAAATTGAAAATAAGCTTAGCATAAATATACCGGTTATTTCAGGGGGTAATTCAAGCATCTATAATTTGATTGAAAAAAAGCAGCTTCCCGCAGGCATAAACCAGGTTAGGATTGGCGAAGCAATGCTTCTTGGCCACGAGACTGCAGGTTATAATGCCATAGAAGGAACGTATAATGACGCCTTTATCCTTGAGGCTGAAATTATAGAAACTAAAAAAGGCTCCGGCGGCAATACTTTGCAAAGGGCAATTGCAGCTCTTGGGCTCCAGGATGTTTATTACAAAAACATTAATGCCCTGATGCCGTCTACTGCCATTGTACAGCAGAGCAGCGATCACAGTGTTATTGAAACAACAGCCAAAATAAAAACCGGTGATATCATATCTTTTAAACCGGATTATTTCGGGCTGCTGTTGTGCATGAGTTCGCCTTTTGTTAAAAAGATATATATAAATTAATATTATAAACAGGAAATTTATACATTTATGAAAGATTTAAGGAAATTGTTCGGCACAGATGGAATAAGGGGGGTAGCTGGAATTGATTTAACTCCCGGTTTTGTATCAAAAGTGGGAAAAGCTGCCGCCCAACTTTTATGGCCCGCTGGCGACAATAGGAAAAAGATACTTGTAGGCAGGGATACCAGGCCCTCGGGCGGATTTATCTCAGAAGCTGTAATATCTGCAGCTATCGCAGGCGGCGTGGATGTGCTGGATGGAGGCATAATGACAACTCCTGAAGTGGCGCTTCTTATAAATCTCTTGAATCTTGACGGCGGAATAGTTATTTCAGCATCCCATAACCCTGTAGAGGATAATGGCATAAAATTCTTTACCGCCGGCGGCATAAAGCTTACAGACAGCCAGGAAAAAGCTATAGAGGATTGCATTATCTCAGATGAACAGGCAATCAAAAAAGAAAATACTGAAGACTTAAAACTTTATGCCGGGCATGATATTGGCCGCCTGTTGAGTCTTGATAATGCTAATACTCTTTACAGGGATTATTTGAAAAAGATATTTAAAATGAGCCTGGCCGGCCTGAAAGTGGCTCTTGATTGCGCCAACGGGGCAGCCAGTATGCTGGCACCGTTTATTTTTGAGAGTTTTGGCGCCACCGTCATACCGTTTAACTGTAATATATCAGGAGAAGATATAAATAAAAACTGCGGCGCAACCCACCCTGAATTTATATCAAAGGCGACAATTGAAGCAAATGCTGACATCGGGTTTTCATTTGACGGTGATGCTGACAGGGTTATGGCATGCGACAGGAAGGGCAGGATTTTGGACGGCGATATAATTATAGGTTTCTGCGCCATTGATATGTCCAGGAAAAAAACGCTTAACAATAATTGTGTTGTAACAACAGTTATGGCAAACATGGGCTTTGACAAGGTCATGTCGTCTGAAGGAATTACCGTTTATAAAACTGATGTGGGCGACAGATATGTTATTGAAAAAATGAATGAAACCGGCGCAGTGCTTGGGGGAGAGCAGTCAGGGCATATAATATTTAAAAATATAAGCCCGACAGGTGACGGAATACTTAGCGCCCTTGAGTTTTTAAATGTAATATTGTCCAATAATTATGATCTTGATAGCATAAACAGTATTGTTCCAAAATTTCCGCAGATACTTAAGAATATTAGAGTGCAGGATAAAAAAAAGTTGCTTGAGTCTGAAAACTTAAGGGTAGCAATTGCAGATGCGGATAGAAGGCTTGATGGAAAAGGCAGGCTTCTGGTAAGGCCCTCAGGCACGGAGTCATTAATCAGGGTAATGGCTGAAGCGCAAACTCTGCAGCTTGCAGAAAATGCGGTTGATCAGGTAGTGGAACTGATACTAAAAGAGCAGGAAAACTTATAAAAACATTTTTAACAAATTTTTTTAAGATTAATCAGGCAGGGGGGCTCTGATGTGTGGCATAGTTGCATATATTGGAAATAAAAACTGTAAGGACATACTCATAAACGGACTTAAAAGGCTTGAGTACAGAGGTTATGACTCTGCAGGGATCGGCATTCTTGTTAAATCCCCAGACGGCAATTCAGGCAGCCAGGGGCTGGAAATAAAAACAGTCAAACAATCCGGTAAAATCAATGATCTTGAAAAACTTCTTAAGGGACAGAAAATAGAAGGAACAGTTGGCATTGGACATACAAGGTGGGCAACACATGGAGAGCCCAACCAGGTAAATGCTCATCCTCATTTTGACTGCAGTAAAAGAATTGCTGTTGTGCATAACGGAATAATTGAAAATTATACTGAAATAAAAGAAGAGCTTAAAAAAAAGGGACATACATTCATTTCAGATACTGATACTGAAGTTCTGCCACACCTTCTTGAAGAATTCCTTAAATCAGATGCAGACGGCGGCATGCTGATTGCCATGCAGAGGCTGCTTAAAAGAATAAAAGGTTCAGGCGCCATTGTAGCCCTTAGTTCAGATTATCCGGATGAACTTATTGCAGGCAGGATTGCAAGCCCTTTAATAGCCGGCATTTCAAAAGAGGCTAATTTTTTTGCATCTGATATGCCCGCCATCCTTGAGCACACCCATAATTTTGTAGTAATAAATGATTATGAAACTGTAAGGCTCACAAGAGATAAAATCGAAATTTATGACGCTTCCGGCATACTTCTGCAGAGGGAGCCTTTTAAAGCCACATGGACACTTGAGAGCGCGGAAAAGGCCGGGTATGAAGATTTTATGCTCAAAGAGATATTCGAGCAGCCATACGGCATCAGGGAAACAATGCGCGGCAGGATAACAAACGGTATATTTAATTTTGACGAGTTTGGGCTTGACGATGATAAAATAAAAAATCTTAAAAAAATACAGATTATTGCATGCGGAACATCATACCATTCGGCTCTTACAGGAAAACTGGTAATTGAAAAATGGGCAAAGATTCCGGTTGAAGTTGATATTGGCTCAGAATACCGTTATCGCAGCCCTTTAATAGATGCAAACTCACTCTTTATTGCAATTACACAGTCAGGCGAGACAATTGATACGCTTGCAGCAGTTAAAGAGGCAAGAAAAAAGGGCGCAAAAGTTATTGCTATTACAAATGTGGTGGGCAGTACCATATCAAGGGAATCTGACTCGGTAATATATACTCATGCAGGTCCGGAAATAGGTGTATGCGCGACCAAGACATTTACTGCGCAGATAATTGTAATGTATCTTATAGGTTTATATCTTGCAAAAAGGAAAAAACTTCTAAGTGAAGAGACACTTAAAAAGTTTATAAACGAACTTGAAATAATGCCGAATAAAGTTCAGCAGATTTTAAATAATGCGGACAAAATAAAAAAAATTGCCGATTATAGCTACAGACACACATGTTTTTTATTCCTGGGCCGCATTTACGGATTTCCCATGGCTCTTGAAGGCGCGTTAAAGCTCAAAGAAATATCATATATTCATGCTGAAGGATATGCAGCAGGCGAGATGAAGCACGGGCCTATTGCCTTAACCGATACAAAAACTATAGTGGTGGGGGTAATTCCCAAAGATTTTGTTTATGACAAGATGCTTTCCAATCTCCAGGAAGTAAAAGCAAGAAACGCTAAAATATTTGCTCTTACAACTGAAGGCGACAGCAATACTTCAAAATATGCGGATTACACGTTTGAAATACCAGGAACTTTTGAAGAACTGTATGGAATACTTGAAATAGTTCCGCTGCAGCTTTATTCATATTACATTGCAAAAAACCTTGGTCGAAATGTTGACCAGCCAAGAAACCTTGCAAAAAGCGTTACGGTTGAGTAAGCTTATCTGTAAAGCTATGAAAAACCTGAAAATATATGGAATTGGAACTGATTTAATTGAAGTTGGCAGAATTAAAGATGCAATCTTGAGATTTCCCGGTTTCAGAGAAAGAATTTATACTGCTGTGGAAATAAGTTACTGCGAAAACAAAAAAAACCCTTCTGCAAAATATATAAGCTATGCGCAGAGATTTGCCGCAAAGGAGGCTGTTGCCAAGGCCCTCGGCACAGGGCTTGGAAAGCATGTTTTTTTCAGGGAAATAGAGGTTTATAACCTTGGCAGCGGCAAACCGGAAATTAATGTTTACGGAAAATCAGCAAACTTCTGCAGTGATAATTATATTACAGATATTCTTGTTTCATTAACCGGCACTAAAGACCATGCTTGCGCATTTGTCATTGCAATAAAAGAACAGAAAAAATAACCTAATGCTAACAATTACTATTTGACTTTGAAGTAAATGACTATCAATATACTTGAAAGAATAGGAAGACGTCTTAAAAATTAACAATTTTTATCTTGAAAGATTTGTCATTATGCAATACAATTTGATGTTGTGAGATACAGGAGGTTTAGAGTATGCCAATGAGTTTGAGGCTCTCAAAAAGACTGATATGCGCAATAGAAAAAGCAGCAATGAAGGAGAATAAAACTAAAACAGCTTTTGTAATTGAAGCAATAGATGAAAAGCTCGGACTGATCAAAAACAGGGAAAGTGCATTGCGTGACTTTGCCGGATGGCTTTCTACAAAAGAAGCAGATGAGCTACGGCTTGCAACATCTGTTTTTGAAACCATTAATGAAGGTGACTGGGAATGAGGCTAATTCTGGATACGAATATATATTCTGACTATGCGGAAGGAAAGCCTGAGGTAGTTGATGTAATAGCCCGCAAAGCACAGGAGATTTGTTTCCCCTCAATTGTTTTGGGTGAACTATACTATGGGTTTTTAAAAAGTTCGCGAAAACAATTAAATGAACAGAAGATTGAGCAATTTATTACTTTATTTAATGTGGACATAATAGTAGTAGACGAGGATGTCTCCCGTAAATATGCATTAATTTATGAGAACCTGGAGAAAAAAGGGTGCAGAATACCTCTTAATGATGTATGGATTGCCGCCTGCTGCATGGCTGACGGTGGAACGCTTTTAACCAGAGATAATCATTTTAATAATGTTGAGCAAATCGAAAAAATTATATTACATTAAGACAGGTGTATTAATTGGGACTCAATATTATTTTAAAGGGCAGCA
>JACVJB010000005.1 GCA_015711775.1 Actinomycetota bacterium
AAGTAGGGTTGCCGGCTTTGTAAAGGAGCGCCCCTTTCCAATTCTTAGCTTTTCTTTAACTGGCTTTAAGAGCCTGTCAATTGTTGATGCAGGTATCTTATGCAGTTTCTGTATTGTTAAACTATCCATTTCTATTTCACCAAAGGTTTAATATTATCTCAGGAATAAACGGGGCAAGGCGTTTGCCGCAGGGCATATCAAGCACTATCCATATCTTTTTCTGCTTCTTTTTCTTATCTTTTGAAATAACATAGCGTATTTTCCTTTTACCCTTGCCAATACTGCCTATATGTTTTCCTTAGTAAAGTCTTAATACTCTTGAAGCAAATTTCTGTTATAGCCAGCTAGTGCTACAAATTCATCGAGTATTATCTCGTAATATAAACATATAGCATCAGCTCAGTAAAATTTCCAAGGGATAAATAATCCTCGTAGAGGGATTTGTATAATCTGGCATAATCTTTTGCAAGTAACTCAAAGCCTGAAAATATTTTTGGGATTATCATAAAAAAGCATTTTTGCAATATTTTTTGCTTCATCCATACAAAGAAGCCCGTCATTTACTTTTATAGCCAGCGATTTTGAAATATTGGCTTGAGCAAGCCTTAAGTGGCCATATACTCCGTCAATAAACATGTAGTCTCCGCCAAATGCAGATATTTTATTTACTGGCACAGTATCTATCCACTCAAGCAGCGCATTAATGGAAGCATTCGGGGAAACGATGTGTGTCCAGCACATATCGATAAATACATTCGGAAAGTTTTTGGCAAGAACAGCCATCTCGTTCTGGTAGGGGTAGCCCATATGAAAAACATCAAAGGTTACATCAGGATACTCAAGAAAAAGATTACTCAGCAGTACGGGATTTGTATTTGAAAGAATATTGCCATTTCCCTCCTGAATGCCTGAGTGTATCTGTAATATAAGATTTTTTTTATTTGCAATATCAAGTATAAAATGAAATATATAGTCCTGGAAATCTTTGCCGCTTGCAGCATACCTTACATGCCAGTCCGGTATATGCTTTGTCTTAAATATCTCATTAAACTGCTCTTCAGCAGCACATCTTGAAACCCTTCTGTATTTTAGGGTCCTGTGGTATGCAAGATAATTTTTAAGCGCCACTACCCCATATGAATATGCTTTTTCAATCACTGCCTCCACAGCTTCGCAATATCTTGAAAACGATGTTATCCTGACCCCGGATTCTTCCTCAATTCTTTCAAAATGGGACCAGAGGTAAGGATAAACCAGATCAGTTATCATATATACAGGACTAAAAAGCTCCCTGTCGCAAACTGCACTGCGCTCCTCTACAGGGTCATAATCTATGTCAATAGTTTCTACGCATAAAAGACAGGTCTCAATTTTACATAAATCTTTTAATATTTTCTTAAAATGTCCGGGCCTAAGGGTTTCTAAAAACCTGGAGTTTAATTGCTCTATTGTGTCTGAGCTTATATTATCTATACCGTAAAGTTCCTTTGCAATTATTGAAACTGACCTGCCGTACCCGGTATATTTTACATTTTTCCAATATGGTTTTAGGATACTCCATTTTTGATTTACCGGTATTTTTTCATTTATAATTTTTCTTAGTTTTTTAGCCTGAAGGCCGGAAGATACAAAATCCCTGTCAAGATAATGCGAGAGAAACTCCTTTATAACATCAGTTTCATAAATACGTTGCTCTTCCTTGCATGGAAGATGCTCATGAGTATCTATAACTTTTAAGGTTTTTATATAATCAAGAAGTTCAGGATAATTATCATCAATCATTTTTTTAAAAGCCCGCTTAAATATTTTACGAGTTTATTCAAGAATTTGTTGAAATAATTTTTAAATATTTCAAATAATTTTCCTCCCAGGAGCTTCTCGTATTTGCCTGCGGAGTATAATTTATAATACTGGAAGAATTATACACTATTTGCCGGCCCTCGCTCAAAGTATTTATTTCACCCTCTGCCTTAAGCTGCATAAGAAGATTTCCTGCAGAAGTAGTTTCGGCAGGGCCAGCCGATACAGCAAGACCTGTTGCATCTGCCAGCCACTGGCAGAAAAGCCTGTTTTTTGAGCCTCCACCCACAATGTGTATATCTTCCATTTTTTTGCCGGTTATGCGTTCAATTGAAGAAATTTTATTTTTTATCTTAAATATAAGGTTCTCGTAAAGCACCCTTGCTGTCTGCCCCGCTCCATCAGGGACCTGCTGGTTTTTTGCCCGACAGTAATTTGCCACAGTGGCGCTCATATCGCCAGAGAGCGGCGCAAATACCGGATCATCCACATCAACAAAAGCTGTAAAAGGCCTTGCTTTTGGATAAAGGCTGTCAATATCTTTCCAGCCAAAATCCTGCCCCTTTTCACTGCGCCATTTATTCATGCACTGCTGTATTATCCATAGTCCTGCAATATTGCAAACTAGCATATTAAGGCCGTTTACACCAGCCTCATTTGCAAATCCCGCAATGAAAAAATCATCATTTATTATTGGGCTTTTTGTCTCCTGAATAATTATGCCCCATGTGCCCATACTGACAAGTAGAGTGTTTTTTTTATCCCCCATTAAAGGAAAGCCTGCTATTGCAGATGCCGTATCATGAGTTGCAGGCGCAACTACTTTCAAAGGCGGTATTTCCAGCTCATCGCATATGCTTTTGCCAAGATTGCCAATTGTATCGCCAGGATAAATCAGAGGGCAGAAAATATCTACAGGAATTTCCAGTTTTTGCAGAATGCTTTTTTCCCAACCACCCTCTAACTGGTTTAACATGATGGTTGTAGTGGCTTCAGTATATTCATTAAAAGCATTGCCTGTAAGAAAGTAGTTAAATAAATCCGGCAGCATTAAAAATTTAGCAGCATTATTAAGCTGGGGCGCATTTCTTCTTTTTAAATCATACATGTGAAATATGCTGCTTATTCCGGGCAGTATTAAACCGCCAGTAAGCTTAAAAAGGGTTTTTTTATCAATTAGCTTAAATAAATCTTCCGTGGCAGAAATCCTTGAGCTGTCGCGGTAATGTTCAAGATTTGCAATAAGTTTTCCGTTTTTATCAATAAAACCAAAATCAACTCCCCATGTATCTATTCCCAGGGAGCATATGCTGCCGTACTTTTTAAAAGCTGAAGAAATACCGGTTTTAAGATCATTGTAAAGGCGCAGCACATCCCAATATAAAACTCCGCCCGCATTTACAGCAACATTGTCAAACCGGGTAATTGTTTCTGCCTCAAATTTTGTTCCGTCAAAAGCTGCAACAGAAACCCTGCCGTTACTTGCTCCGTAATCACAGATAAGGAAATTCTTAACTGCCATATAATGCCTTTATCTTTTTACTGTTTCTACAAATTTCTTGGCAGCAGCAGATGCATCGGGCGCATATATTTCTATTCCATACATATCAGCAAAATGCTGCGTGACCGGAGCGCCACCTACAGCAAGAACTACTTTATCTCTGAGCCCGGCATCCTCTATAGCTTTGATGTGCTCCGGTATATTGGCAAGAGTTGTTGTTAAAAGGCCAGAAAATGCAACTATATCAGGACTGTTTTCTTTTATTGCTTTCACAAAAGTTTCATAATCTACATCTATGCCAAGGTCTACTACCTTAAAACCCTGTCCCTCCGCCATTGTTATGACAAGATTTTTTCCTATATCATGAAGGTCGCCTTTTACAGTACCTATTACAAGGGTTCCTTTTTCTGAAATATGCTCTGAGCCTTTAAGCAGGGGCTTTATATATTCCATCGCTGTTTTCATGGCCTTTGCAGCAAGAAGCATGTCCGGCATGTAAAGCTCTCCTGAACCGAATTTATCGCCCACTTCTATCATAGCGACAGAAAGAGCATTATTAATAATATCATCAAGAGACTTACCTTTATCAATTGCATCCTTAACCAGCTCTTGTATATCTTTATAATTACCTGCAACTACCGCATCGTGAATTTCTTTCAATGATGACATTGACCTCTCCTTTGTTTTAATAAATTGCAAAGATTATGAAAAATTTTAATATGTCCCATATTTATGTATTGCATTTATATATGCAATCACATTTTCATGAGGTATATAATTAACAACTGAGTGGGAGACAGTTGCAACATACCCGTAACCGGGTTTTAAGACTTCCATATGAGCTTTTACGTCAGCGTCAACATCTTCAGGGGTCCCTTTGGACAGCGGAAATTCAATGTCAACATTACCTGAAAGGCACAGCCTGCTTCCATATCTTTTTTTGTATTCGGCATAATCCACTCCATAAGGATCCATGGGGTTGAGGCAGTCAAGGCCCATCTCTATAAGATCCTCCACCACATCGTCAATTTTGCCATCAGAGTGAAACATCACCGGAACACCGGCATTTACTGCAGGCTCAAAAATTCGGGCCATTCTTTTTACCCAAATTTCCTTAAATATTTTAGGCGGTATAAAAAGCCCCGTTTTAAAAGCGACATCATCTGCAGGAAAGACAAAATCCACGCCTGCATCAACCAGCGCTTTTGTAAGGCTTGTAAAATGCTCGCAGGAAACCTCAAGAATGTCCTCAACAAGCTCCCTGTCTTCATATACCATCATCATAAAATCATTCATGCCAACAACAAATTCATAAGGAGTTTGCAGCATGCATCCATAAAGCGCAGACACGCCAATTTTAGAATTTCTTTTTTTAATGGCATCTTTATACTCCTTAACGTATCCTACTGTACTGCTAATGCTATTTTCCGAATCAAGTACAAGAGCCTCAAAATCTTTTCTTGTTTTAACGTCTCTTTTGTATGCCGGAACAAGATTACCGCTTTCATCAAGTCTTTTAAAAGGTGTCCAGAGACCTCCGTCAAAAAGCATTGCGTCCTGGCCTACAATATTGCACAAATCAATGTAATCATCAGGATACATGGGCCTTCCCTGTTCCGCGTCGGCACCTTTTGCAGGATCGCCGCCATATGCAAGAGTATTGCCTGCGAACCTGCCAAGCAGCTTCTCAACATGCTGGTCTTCATAAAGTATTTCAAAATTTGGAACCCTGTCAACAGGTTTACGCTTGAATGCGGCCAGCAACCTCTCTTTATCAGGTTCACCTTTAAATGGTTCAATTGTTTTTGTATTTATCATTTGAATAAACCTCCCTAACGGCCTGTTAAAGTATTAAAAAAGAAAATTAAATGACAATTCAATTATATGCAATTTATAGCAGATATGCAATTAATTATACTAATTCTGCAATAAAATTTTAGTGCATATTTTCTGAAAAATAATTATAACAGTAAAAAATCAGTCCAGGTGAAATACCTCTTCAAGCATTTCAATCTCAGGACCAAGGATATTTTTATCTTCCTTGACAAAGTATTTTTCCATATGCTCCTGCCACCGTTTATTGAGCTCAGTACTGCCTATTTTTTCCATTGAATCGTTAAAATCATCAGCTTCAAGATATGCAAAGAGAGTTCCATCCTTGCGGAAATATATTGAATAATTCGAAACGCCTGCATCACTTATTACTTTTGCAAATTCGGGCCAAATCTGGTCATGGGCTTTTTTATATTCAGATTTAAGCTCCGGTTTGATTTTAAAAACAAATGCTGTTCTTGCCATAAAAACAACCTCCTAAATATAGTATATGTATATATATTTATTATAACTATCCCTTTCGCTTAGCTCAAAGTATAAAAAGACTGGAAATAAAGGGAAACGCCCCCATTATTTTTCAGGCTTTAAACCTTATTTGAAAATAAGTTCAGTTATAAGATCCATGTTATCAACAAACCTGTATCCTTTAAGGTTTTCATCAATTTCCTTCTCATGCTCAAGAAGTTTCAGGGCAAGGTCCTGGAATTTATGCATTAGCTTTACTCCAAGGGCAAGGGATTTTGCCCGGTCATCCCTTGGGGCTATTATATCTATTGCGCACCAGCCGTCATAATTTGTTTTATTAAGATAATAATAAAACTCAAGTATTTCCCAGAAATTGACAGTTCCAAAAATCATGTCAGGATCTGCATCCTTGTAATTTTCATTAATATGTATCTGGTATAGCTTTCCCCAGTAATCAAGAAGCGCAACAGATTCCCCTATGCCTTCAGAAGCAACTAGAGCATGCCCTATATCAAGTGCGCACCCTACATTGTCAAGCCCGACATCATTAACAAAAGCCATCGACTTGCCTGTATCCCCTATGTACTGCTTCTGCCTTGGATCCTTTAGCTTTGCTTCTATGGCTATTTTCATATCCTTTGCATACTCGCCGATTTCCCTTACAGTTTCAACCATATATTTCCAGCCCTGCACATAATTTACCTGGAAAACATAGTCATAGCCGTCATGTGCGGGCCAGAGAAGCACGCTTTGAGCCTTAACTGCATTTGCAAAATCAATGGCATCCTTAAATAGTTTTACAGCTTCTTTTCTTATTTTTTCATCATTTGTGCAGAAAGAGCCATGCTTCCATCTCCTGTCGCCCCAGCATTCAACAGCCAGATTTGATACCTTAAGGCCATAATCTCCAATCTTCTTAACAAGCTTGTCGGGATCTGACGGAAGAGGCGCTGCAGGATAAAATGTAAAAAGACCATCAAGCCCCTTTATTTTAGACATGATATCAAGCTGCTGGTCCACGCTCATTTCATCATAATAACCCCCGGGAACATATCTTTCACCATATGTGCCAAGACACCACAGATGCGCGTCCACATTCAATTTCATAACTATTGCCTCCAGTCATTAAAATAATTTAATAAGTTTATAATCAGTATCTTATTTTTAATTATACCGGCATAAATTTCCGCCTATTTATTATAAGCATCTATTATCTCATTCAGGCTTTTCCTGTAATAGGAAAAGTTTTCCCAGGTGCAGTCCTGCGAAACAAAATGGTCTATATGCGGAATATACCTGCCATCTTTTAAAAGTTTTTTAACAATTTCAAGTTCGGCGTCTATTTCTTTTTTCCCGCTGCCTTTAAACAGCACGCGCTTATCAATTCCTCCCATAAGCTGAAAATCGGGAAAATTTTTCCTTATCCTGAGCATGTCATTTCCGGCAGCCCGCTCAAAAGGATACATGCCGGTAACGCCTGTCTCGACAATTAAGGGAATAAGGTCCTCAACATATCCGTCACTGTCTGTAAGTATTATGTCAATGCCCGCCTCTTTTGCAAAATTGACCATTTTTATGTAGCGGGGCGCTAAAAACTCCCTGAAGTGAGCGGGTGAAATAAGGGAGCCTCCCTTGCCAGCCATATCCTCCCAGATTAATATGCAGTCCACTTTTACATTATTTACTATGGTTGCGTAATACTCCATCAGGAAATTAAGAAATGTTTCACATATGTCATGGATTAATTCCGGATCATCATACATTGCCATCATATAACCGGTTATACCCATTATCTGCCTTGGAAATCCCAGAAAACCTCCGTTTGTACCTCCAAGCCTTATGGGAAAATCCCTGTCTTTAAGCCTTGCTGCCAGGTTATCCCAGTCAGGCGGAAGGCGCTTTTTTATCGTATCAGAGCTGTAATGCTGCTTGTCTTGCTGCCAGCTTTTCCTGTCCTTTACAGGATGGGCAAGCTCCATTGGAAGTGATGTTATATGTACATCATTTTTAAGTTTTACGCCATATTCGTCCCTGTATATTATAGGAGTATCATTTTTCTCAATCACTTCTGTTTTAAACATTGGGCTGTAGTCCACGGGAAATTTTGTAAGATACTGGTCAAGCCCAAAGACAGGCTGTACATTGACATCGCCCGCTTTTTCCATATCAGCATAAATATTCTTGTTTGCCATTATTGCAATGCCGTCTGATATTTTTTCAGGTACAGGCTCAATCATTTCAAGCCCCTGGTCAAACCATCGCCTGATAGTTCCAGCCCAGTATCCAAATTCAACTTTTGGGATCTCAACTCCACTATAACAGCCATCATCCATGCGCATTACAGATAAAAATTTTTCCCTTGAATTCATATTTTTTCTTCCTGAAATAGAAAATAAATATTAAATAATCATTAATTACTGTTTTAAACTTATAAATATTTTTTTAACCAGTCAGAAATTTCTGATACCGTACCTGCTTTTACAGGTTCTGCCAGAAGCCCGTGATCTCCTCTGTCAAACATTGATATTTTTTTTACTTCGCCGGCATTATCATAAAGTTTTTGGGCATTCAATTCCCATGGAACAATACCGTCTTCTTTGCCTGCCATAATTAATACCGGGCGTGGAGCAATTTTTTTTATATGCTCTGCAGGCTTCATTTCAAGAATTGATGCTATTGAGGCAAGCTGTACAAAGTAGGTAAAATTGTAATCATCAAAACTTTTGTGGATTTCTTCAATCAGATCCAGATACTTTTGTTTGTATGCCATAGCTTCAGACATTTTTACAAGATTTGACTGGCCGTAAACAGTTTCCCTGTTTTTATCATCTTTCACTTCTTGTATAAATTTATAGAATTCTTCACTGCCCTTGCTTTCACTCCAATTTTGCCTGATCCATGCATAGCCGTCTGCAATTGGAGACATTGCAATTGCACATTTAACCCTGCTGTCATCTGCAGCAGCCAATATTGCTGTTGATGCGCCCATGCTTTCGCCAAGAAGGCATATTCTTTTATTGTCAATACTATTGCAGCCGCATAAAAAAGACACGGCATTTTTCAGGTCTTGCTGCCAGTGAGTGCTGCATAACATCCGGCCCAGAGGATATTCTGTCTGTCCGCACCCCCTGTAGTCAAACAGTAATACTGCAATTCCAAGAGAGTTTAAAAAATCTGAAAGAAATAAAAAATCACCAAATTCTTCCCGGGATGCACCATATCCGTGAGATAAAACAACAGCAGGGAATAAACCGTTGCCAATGGCAGTTTCAGGCATTTTCAGGGTTCCGCTTATTCTTGTTGAATCACTATAAAAATATATATTTTTTTCCATAAAATATTCCTGTATGTTTAAAATTTAAATAGCTTCTTTACTAATTTTAATAAATCTTTCCATAATCTCTGAAGTACTGGTTATCCATGCGTAATATTTTCCAAGAATTTTTATCTCAGCATCGTGATCCTGGCTGCAGGATGCAATGCATGCATCTTCAACCACTGTACAAAGATAACCCCTATCCCATGCCTGTCGGACAGATGAAGAAACACAGGCATCTGTGAGCCCGCCGCAAAAAATTATTCTTGAGATATTATTGGATCTGAGCACCAGGTCAATCTCTGAGCAGCAAAATGCCCCGCTTGCGGTTTTAATCATTACAATATCGTTATTCGAAGGCTTAAGTTTTTCTTCTATAAAACTGGCTCTGTCTTGTTCATAAAGAGTCCATCTCTTGCCATTTGCATCAACATTTTCTTCATCTATCAGATTTTTCTTAGAGGTTGAAGGGACATCTGAAAAATTTCTGTCCATTGAAGCAATCCTGGTATAAACAATCATAATATTATTTTTCCTGAAAAACTCCAGAAGCTTCATGATATTTGGAAGAACTATTTTATTTACCCTGTTGTAATAATACTGTTCTGAATCTCTTGAACTCCATTTTCCCCTGTATTTATAGTCTGTCATATAATTCTGCATATCTATTACCATAAGAGCAAGCCTGTTTTTTTCAAGATAGCTTGAGACAGAAATATTATGAGGGCCACTTTTATCAAAAATAAAATCAAATTTATAATTGTTTTTATCCATAAGAAATAGAACTAATAGTTTTTATTGAAATTTATCAGTAAGGTAAAAGATTGCGCCTGCTTCTTATTGCGTCTATTGAAATTACCAGAACCAGGAGAGCTCCTTTTATAACCATTCTTATGTAAATCGGCACATTAAGTAGAACCATTCCATTTGTTATTGTCTGGATAATAATCAGCGCAATAAATACGCCAAGATAATTGCCCTTGCCGCCGCCAACAACAACACCGCCAAGAACAACAATTGTAAGAACCTCAAGCTCTGCTCCTGTGCCGTATTCTGGTCTTCCCGAACCAAGCTGTGATATAAGCAGCAGGCCTGCAATTGAGCAGAAAAATCCTGAGATTACATAAGACAGTATTTTAATCCTGTCCACTGGTATCCCGGCAAGTCTTGCAAGGTTCTCATTTCCGCCTATTGTAAACAAATCCCTGCCGAACCTTGTAAATTTCAATATGAGGGTTAGTATTACAAAAGCCACTATTATATAGACAGTCGTAATCGGGAAAACATTGCCTATATATATACGCCCTAAATTCTGCACAAAAACATTAAGTATCCTCGGGTTCAAATTTGCCCAGAAGTAGCACACACCCCTTATAATTGCAAGAGTGCCAAGCGTCGTAATAATAGGGTTTATTCCGACTTTGGTAATTATGAGGCCATTTATAAAACCAACGCTGCAGCCAATTGCAATTGCAATAAGGAACACAATTGGTGTAGGAACTTCAATATTTTTCATAAGAAGAACTGCGCTGACAATGCCTGCAAGTCCGGAAGTGGAACCAATTGAAAGATCAAAACCTCCACCGATCATTACAACTGTTACCCCGGCTGCAAGAATTCCGAATACTGCAAAATTGTTAAATATTCCTTTTATATTCTGTATAACCAGGAAATTTTTACTGGCAAGGGAAAACAGCACAAGCATTACAATATAAATACCTATTAAGGTTGGCGTGGGCGTTCTTAAAAAATTTATAATTCCTGAATATTTCTTCGAAGTTTTTTCCATTTATGTTCTCCTTCTTACCATTGCCTGTCTTATTTCATAAGTTGAAACAACAAGTATCAGCACTGAACCCTGAACTATCTGGATATAAAAATAATATATATTCATAATAGTAAGGAAATTATATAGTATGCTTAAAATTAGTACGCCAGCCAAGGTCCCAAGTATCTGCCCTCTTCCTCCCCCAAGCGCAGTTCCGCCAAGAATTATGGACGATACAATTACAAGTTCGAGTCCCTGTCCATGCTGCGGCATTCCAACAGCAGAAAGAGAAGTCAATATTAATCCCCCAAGGGAAGCAGTAAAACCGCAGAATAAGAAATTAATAAATTTTACTCTTTTAACATTAATGCCTGAAAGATAAGATGCCAGTGGATTTGCACCAATTGCATAGATTCTTCTTCCCCACTTTGATTGATTCATAATTACATAAGTAATAGTAAAGAAAAACACCAGAAGTACTATTGGAAAAGGTATAACTTTAAATATAAATCCCCTGCCAATAAAATCTATAACCGGGTTCATAGCAAGCATAGACTCCCCGTTTGAAAGCGTATAGCCTATGCCCCTCCAGATAAACATTGTACCAATGGTAGCCATAATTGAATTGACTCCAATTACTGTAACAAGAATTCCATTAAAGGCACCCATGGCAAGACCTGCGCAAAGCGCAATTATTACAACCTGCCAGCCCGGCAAACCCCTTTCAAGGAGTAAAGCTGTCAGACAGGCTGTAAGACCGATATTTCCGCCAACTGAAAAATCTATTTCACCCGAAACCATGACCATGGTAAGAACTGCTGCAATTATTCCTATAAAAGACAAATTATTCAACATCGGAATGAGGTTTAACTTCGAAAAAAAGAAAGGTCTTCCAATATATGAAAATACGCTGAACATGACAATAAGTATAATAAACAATATTACCGTATTATTAAGCTTTGATTTCTTTTTCTGAGTAGCCTCAACAGCTTTCATTGCTGTCATATCCCCTCCCTTAAAAATTTAAATGCAGGCTGATTGAAGAAGTTTTTCTTCAGAAGCTTCTTTTTTTGAATATTCACTTGTAAGCTTTCCTTTACTCATTACCAGTATCCTGTCAGCAATTGACATTATTTCCGGCAGTTCCGAGCTTATCATAATTATTGAAGAGCCTTTTTCACAAAGGTCCTGCATAAGCTTATATATTTCTATTTTTGCACCAACATCTATTCCTCTTGTCGGTTCATTTAAAATTATAATCTGGGATCCGCTTTCAAGCCATTTTGCAAGAACAACCTTTTGCTGGTTTCCGCCGGAAAGGCTATTTACTTCCTGGTCAACAGTTGGAGTTCTTATACCTATTTCATCAACCCATTTTTCAGCTTTTTTTCTTTCCAGATTTCTCGATATTAAAAAACTTTTGCCCAATTCTGAAATATTTGCAAGAGTTATATTTTCTTTTACACCCATAATCAGTGCAAGCCCCTCAGCTTTCCTGTCAAGCGGTACAAGCCCTACTTTTTCATCACAGGCAACCCTTGGATTTTTAATATTAAGTCTTTTCCCATTTACCAGTATTTCTCCGCTTTTAATTTTATTTGCGCCAAATAATGATTTTACAAGGGATGATCTTCCTGAGCCAAGCAGTCCGAAAATTCCAAGAATTTCACCTTTTCTTAAGGAAAAGCTGATATCATTAAAACCATCAGCCGTGAGATTTCTAACTTCCATAACAACACCATCAATTGAAACATCTCTTTTAGGATACATGTCTTTAATGTCTCTTCCGACCATCATTTCTACAAGCCTGTTGGAGTCTGAATCCCCGGTTAACAGCGTTCCGACTTTTTTACCGTCCCGCAGAACTGTGACTCTGTCGGTAATTTCAAATATTTCCTTGAGCCTGTGAGAAATATAAATAATTGCAACGCCCCTGGATTTTAAAGTTTTAATTATTTTAAATAGAGACTGTGTTTCTTCTGCAGAGAGCGCTGCTGTGGGTTCATCCATGACCAGTATTTTTGCTTCTTTGGAAATTGCCTTTGCAATTTCAATAATCTGTTTTTCCGAAATACTTAAATCGCCAATAATAGCATGGGGATCAAGTTTTACATTCATTGTTGCCAGGAGATCTTCAGCTTTTTTTGTCATTTTTTTCCAGTCAACAACTCTTAAGGGTCCCTTAACAATCTGCTCCCCGATAAAAATATTTTCTGTAACAGTTAAATTATTAATTGTATTTAACTCCTGGTAAATAACCCTAATGCCTGAAGCCATAGCTTCAGAAGGGTTTTTTATTTCAAACTTCTGTCCGTCAATATATATGTCACCGGAATCTTTAATATAATTGCCGGCAAGAATTTTTATTAATGTAGATTTACCTGCGCCATTTTCGCCTAAAATTCCCAGGACTTCGCCTTTTTTTAAATCTATTGACACATTATCAAGCGCAACAACACCAGGAAATGTCTTGGTAATATTTTCCATTTTTAAAATAATACCATTATCTTCAGACACAATACCACCAACCTTATAAGAAATTGAGAAGGCTATTGATAATTTTAGCCTTCTCAATTTTTAATATTTTAGCTCATTTATAAAACGTAATCTGCAGTTTTAATTATTTTAACATCTCGGGATAATAATCAGCCATATTATCCATTGTTATAGGAAC
>JACVJB010000006.1 GCA_015711775.1 Actinomycetota bacterium
TATGCTTCCTTCCGGGTTTATGCCTTTACTAATGTATAATATAATCTGGCTAAATTTATTAACGCTTGCGCCGGAAGCCGGATTTTGAGCAAATATTCTGCCTTCAGGCTGGCCGTCGCTGAATTCTTCCTCAATATCAACAAGGGATTCATCTAAGCCAATTGATTTAAGTATCTTCAAAGCCTGGTCAAGATTAAATCCGGTTAAATCAGGCATATCAAAGCTTTCAAGGCCGCGGCTTATGTAAAGGTTAACGCTTAAATTTATGCCATTCCGGAATTCAAATATTGTGCCGGCAGCCGGATCTGTTTTAAACACTATGTTCTCATTGTATGTTTCATCAAATTCAAATATTTCATTAACCTCAAAATGCAGATCATAAAATACCTGCTTTGCATCATCAATGCTCATGCCTGTTACATCGGGTATAGCTATTTTATTATGCACATTGCAAAAATCCGCAGGTTCTTTCCCTTTTACAAATATCATATAACCAAGGCTTTCTCCAGGGCACCATGGCGTGGGCAAAAGTCCGCTGTCAAGACAAACCTGAATATCCACAAGTTCTCCCTCAGGGGATATAAACTGTGAAACGGGTCTGTCTTTCAGGGCTGCTGTCATAAACTGGCGCCAGATATCAGCCGGGTAGGAACCGCCTGTTAAACTTCTTCCATCTATGGGCTCCATCGGCTTATTTGACTCCATATGGCCCATCCAGACAACTGTTGCAAGTTCCGGTGTGTACCCTGCAAACCATGCATCCCTGAAATCGCTTGTAGTGCCGGTTTTTCCTGCTGCCGGCCTCCCTATATCTGCTCCTCTTCCAGTGCCTTCAAGTATTACTCTTTCAAGTATTCTTGTTGTGTAATAAGCTGCGGGAGCATCCATTATTCTTTTATTATTTTCATTTTTATCTGGATCATACTCATAAAGAATATTTCCGCTTGAATCCGTAATTTTTAATATGGCAACCGGTTCCCTGTAATAGCCGTTTGCAGCAAGTGATGAAAAAATCTTTGAAACATCCAGGGGGCTTATGCCTTCCTCAAGTCCCCCAAGGGCAATTGCAGGATTGCTTCCAATATTTTCAATTCCCATATCTGTACATAATTTTTCAACATTTTCTGCTCCTACTTTCATCATAAGCTGCGCATAAACTACATTTACTGAATGTATTGTTGCATCTATAACGGTCATTTCATTTGTATCATAATTTTTATTTCCATAGTTCTGTACAATCCAGTCAGGACCTGACGGCATGTCAATAGTAATCGGCCCGTTGGGGTTATATTTGTCATTCGGAGAAAAATTCATATTTATTGACTGCATAAGCACCGGAACTTTAAATACGGATCCAGGCTGCCTTTTGCCCTGTGTTGCAATATTGAATTTGCTCGTTTTGTAATCTTTTCCTCCTACAAGAGCATATATATATCCATTTGAAGGATCAGTTGAAATAATTGCATATGATGGTTCGGGATCAGAAGGAAAAACTGTTTTGATGGCATTTTCCGCTTTTCCCTGAAGGGCCAGATCAAGCGTAGTATAAATCCTCAACCCGCCTTTAAAAACATCATAGTTTGTAAATTTTTTTTCATAAAGTTGTTGTTTTACGTAATCAACAAAATAAGGAGCCAGTAAATTCTCCGGGTCGCCGCTGTCAGCAGATGCATTTTGATTTAATACAATTGGCGCTGAAATAGCGTTTAGGTACTGCTCCCTGCTGATGCGTTCCTGGTCATGCATCAGCTTCAGCACAAGGTTTCTCCTTGCCAGCGCTTTTTCAGGATTGCTGTAAGGATTATAGTATGACGGGCCTTTGATTATAGCTGCAAGCAGCGCAGACTGGGCAAGGTCCAGGTCTTTTGCGTTTATGCCGAAATATATTTGCGCCGCTTTTTCAACGCCATATGCACCTGCGCCAAAATAAATTGTGTTTAAATACATTTCCAGTATTTTATCTTTTGTATAATTGCGTTCAAGCTGTATTGCAATTACCGCTTCATTTATTTTACGCCTGAATGTTTTTTCAGAAGTGAAATAAACGTTCCTTATATACTGCATTGTAATGGTGCTTGCGCCCTGCTGCATTGAACCTGCCCGCACATCAGCTATAAATGCTCCAATAATCCTTTTATAATCTACGCCCTGATGGTCATAAAATCTTTTATCTTCTACAGCAAGCACAGCATCTTTTACATAATCCGACATCCGGTCAAAATGAATTATCTCCCTGTTTTCTCCTGCATGAAACTCAGCAATAAGAGTTCCGTCAAGAGCGTATGCTTTTGATGTTTCAGCAATGTCTGACGGTGTAAGATCTTCAATTGAAGGCACAGATCGCAGTATTATAAAACCGCCGATTATTCCAATAAAAACAATTATCAGAGTAAATACGGCTATAACTATTAGCAGGGATAAAAAACATCCTTTTGCTCTGCTTCTTTTTTTTATATTATTTTGCTGCATAAATTAATTCTTTCCAGATGCTTACTAAAAAAGATTTTTATATATTTTTTGCCGGCCAAAAGTATATGATATAAAATCTTACATACTATTATTGATTTCATATCCGGCTAAATACATATTCCCTGCATTTACCTTGTTTTACAATAAAACTCACAAATAATTTAAAGTCACCTTATAACATATATACGAATAATACCATAATTTGTTTAATGCAATAATTAAAGTTGTATATTTATTGCAGTGCTTTTGGCAGAAACCAGATTTTTGCTAAAACAAAATAGACAATAAGACTTATGCTGTGCTAATATTTAATTCAATTTTCATTCAGCCTGATTTAAGGAAATTATTAAATTTTTCAAATTGCTGGCTTGCTTATTAAAAATAATAACATAAATAAAAGTAAAAAATATGGAAAAAGAATTAAAAAAACAGTTTGAAACTGCCTGCAGCGGAACAGACGATGTGCTTGTTAAAGAGGAACTGGAAGAGCTTATTAAAAGTTCAATCAAAAGCGGCAGGCCGTTAAAAGTAAAACTTGGCCTTGATCCAACGGCACCCGACATTCATCTTGGCCACACGGTTGTACTTAATAAATTAAGACAGTTCCAGGACATGGGACATCAGGCAATACTTATAATTGGCGATTACACTGCCCGAATAGGAGACCCTTCCGGGCGTTCAACTTTAAGGCCAAGTCTTGCGCCTGAGAAGATAGATGAAAATGCAAAAACTTATATGAAACAGGCGTTTAAAATACTGGATGCTAAAAAAACAGAGGTTGTTAAAAACTCAAAATGGCTCAAACCTTTAAAACTTGAGGATATACTTAGCCTGACTTCAAGATTTACTGTGGCAAGAATGCTTGAACGGGATGATTTTAAAAAACGTTTTGCAGGAAACGTTCCAATTGCAATAATGGAGTTTCTTTATCCCATAATGCAGGCATATGACTCTGTCGCAATAGAATCAGATATAGAGCTTGGCGGGACTGACCAGAGGTTTAATCTTCTTGTCGGCAGGGAGCTTCAGAAGGATTTCGGCCAGAAACCCCAGATTGCAATAACAATGCCCATACTGGTTGGTACAGATGGAGTTGACAAGATGAGTAAAAGTCTGGGCAATTACATCGGGGTAACTGAAAAACCGGAAGAAATATTTGGAAAAGTTATGTCTATTCCTGACTCAATAATTATTCCATATTACCGTCTGCTGACAAGGCTTCCAATTGCTGAAATTGATGAAATTGAAAAAAGCATTAAAGTAAAAGGTGAAAATCCTGTACATTCAAAAAGAAGACTTGCAGAAATGCTGGTTGAAAATTTATATGACAGCAAAAAAGCACTTCTTGCAAGACAGCATTTTGATTTACTCTTTAAAGAGAAAAAGATTCCCGATGATATTGAAGAATACAGTTTAAATGGTGACCCTTCTTTTAAAGGTTTAAAAGAAATCCAAATAGTCACGCTTCTTGTTAATTGCGGCTTAGCTGCCTCAAATACTGATGCCCGCAGGCTTATAGAGCAGGGTTCCGTAAAAATAAACAATGAAAAAATAAGCGATGTTAAGATGGTATTTGATAAAGATTTTCTTGACGGCGCAATAATACAAAAGGGAAAGAGGTTTTTCAGGCGCATAAAATCCTAAGATCTATAATAAATTACCTTTTAACATTTGTGAGTATGTTAATATTCAAAAGAAAACAGGCATGATTACTGAAAAGTTACAAAATTTTCTTGATTTAATAAAAAAGGAAAACCTCGGCAAATTGCCGGATGATCTCCATGTGACAAGAAAAGCTGGGGCGCTTGTTGCCATTTCGCAAGGCAACGTTATAAAAATACAAAAACCTGGAGTCTTGCATTGCCCGCTGTTTACGTCACTTTTCTCCCACGAGGAAATAAATGCTGGAACAATACGGGATAAATTTGAAAGGCAGATAGAAAACTGGAAAATGTTCACTGCCGGAAGGCATCTGTGTGATGACAGGATAGTAGTTCCGTTTGGCGCAAGCGAGATGATGATGTATGCATTGAAAAGGGGAAGCATCGATGCAGCCATTACTGTGTGTGAAGGGGCGGGAACAGTAATAAGCGCCAATCCTGCCCTTATACAGGGCATAGGGGCCTATATGAATGGGCTCTTTTACACAACCCCGGTACCGGCAGTGATAAAAAATATAGAGAAGGATGGAGGCATCGTCCTGTCGCCTGAAAATGCTGAAATGAACCAGTTTAAAGGCGCTATAAAAGCAATTGAGTCAGGATATTTAAAAATTGCTGTAACTGTGAGAGGGGATCAGCAGCAGGAAATAATAAAAATAAGAAAACTTGAAAAATCTTTAAATAAAGAAGTTAAAATTGTAATTCTTGCAGTATGCAACAGCGGTATAACGCTTCAAGAAGCTGAAACAGTTGCAAAATATTCAGATCTCGCATGGTCATGCGCATCAAAGCACATCCGGGATATTGCCGGGCCATTGTCAATATTACAGGTGGGAATGAAAATCCCCGTATTTGTTTTAACTTTAAAAGGCATTGACTTTATCTCGTCTTATTCAAAGGATAAAAACCTTCAGGAAATACTTAATGCGGATGCAGGCAGCAAGCATTATATTACTGCAGCAGGATATAAAGAAGGGGCAATAAAGTTGAACATGGGTAAATTCTCAGTATATTTATATGAAACCGGAGGGCTGCCAGTGGCTGCTTCTGATGAGCCAGGCCCGCTTTTATAACATGCATTTTTGCTTGTTTAAAAAGAATATTATTTTATAATATAGTTCAATTTAAAAATAACACTAAACAGGAGGTTGGCATTGCTGATATCCAGGAAAAAGTTTCTGCAAATAAGCGCAGGTTCCATAGCAGGCATAGCGCTTTCAAATCTTTGGCTTCCAAAACTTCTCCAGGCATCAAATGCAAAAAACGGAAAAGGCAGGCTCCCCATTATATGGTATCAGGCGCAGGCTTGTTCAGGATGCGCCGTAAGTCTTTTAAATACTGAATACCCTGGCATTGATGAAGTCCTTATTGAAGTTGTCTCACTGGAGTTTAATCCTGTTGTGATGGGCGCCCAGGGCGATCTTGCAATGGATGTAATTGAAAGAATGGTTACGGAGGATGCAGGCAAGTATATACTTGTTGTCGACGGTTCAATACCTCTACAGGAAGACGGCCTTTACTGCACTGTCGGCGAAAAAGACGGTAAACCTATGACATCGCTGGATACAATAAAAAGGGTTGGCGCAGCTTCAATGGCAGTTGTGGCTGTTGGTTCATGCGCAGCCTGGGGCGGCATACCATCCGCTCCCCCCAATCCTACTGGCGCTGTGAGCGTATCGAAAGTGGTTAAGGATAAGCCGGTAATAAATATACCGGGTTGCCCTCCGCATCCGGACTGGATAATAGGAACAATTGTGAATGTTTTAAAATACGGCATTCCTGAACTTGATGATCTTGACAGGCCAAAAATGTTTTTTGGCCCTGATAAACTTATACATGATAACTGTGAACTGCGGCAGTATTTTGATGCGGGGATTTTTGCAAAGGATTTCGGCCAGGAAGGTTGTCTTTATGAGCTTGGATGCAAAGGGCCTGTTGCGCACTGTGATGTTTCAACAAGAGGATGGAATAGCGGGGTTAACTGGTGCAACAGATCCGGCGGTCCATGCATAGGGTGCACGGAACCTTTTTTCCCTGGCGGTACTGGCTCAGGGCTATATGAAAAACTTCCTGCAGCAGAAGTTCCAGGGCTTGCAAAAATAAATGCCAATGCAAATACTCTCGGGATGGCTTTAGGTGGAGCAGTTGTGGCCGGTATAGGAGCGCATGCAGCGGCAAGGATTATTGCTACAAAGTACAGGCAGAATAAGGAAGAGAAAAACAGGCAAAAAGGCACGCCTTATGTTCTTAAAGAAGAAGATGAAGGAGAGGATAAATAATAATGGCAAAACAATTAATAACAGTAGATCCGTTAACAAGGATAGAAGGTCATTTAAAAATAAAAGTTGAGGTTGAAAACGGCGTGGTCACAAACGCATACAGCTCCGGTGATATGTTCAGGGGATGGGAAATAATCCTTAAAGGAAGACATCCGCTTGATGCGCCTCCCGTTGCACAGAGAATTTGCGGTGTTTGCCCAATGCCCCATGGCATAGGTTCAGTAATGGCTTTAGACGACGCTTTTGGAATAAAGCCTGCAAAAAACGGCCGGATAATAAGAAATCTTCTTTTGGGCGCAGAATTTATACATTCACATCTTCTACATTTCTACCACCTCTGCGCGCTTGATTATGTTGACATTACTGCAATCCTCCAGTATTCAGGACTTGATCCGGGACTTAATAAAATTAAAGACTGGGTAAAAGCAGATTTGGATGCAGGTTTTGCCGGCGCAGGAGCGCCATTTTTACCCAGATATGAAGGCGATTATATTGAAGATGTACAGACAAATATTCAGGCAATTTCAAGTTATGTAAAAGCTCTTGCAATTAGAAGAAAATCGCATGAACTGCTGGCAATATTCGGGGGCAAGATTCCACACTGCCAGACTCTGTTTCCCGGAGGGGCTGCAACAATACTTACTCTTGACAGGATAATTGCATTTAAATCAAGGCTTTCTGAAATAAGATCTTTTATAGATAATACATACATTCCTGATGTCCTTGCTATTGCCAGCCTTTATCCTGATTATTTTAAAATTGGAAGAGGAGTTGGAAATTTTCTTTCGTATGGCGGATTTCCTGTTGATGAACAGGGCAGCAAATATATTGCTTCAGGTGTTTATGTTGACGGTAATCTCAGGGATTTTGATTCAGGAAAAATATCGGAATATATTAAATTCTCAAAATATTCTTCTGCTTCGGGCCTGCATCCTTCAGAAGGAGATACAATTCCTGATGCAAAAAAGCCGGATGCTTATTCATGGATTAAAGCGCCAAGGTATGATAATAAAGTTGTTGAAGTAGGCCCGCTTGCAAGGGCAGTAATAACATATATGAAGGGAAACGACAGTGATTTTAAATCCCTTGTTGACAGTGCGCTTAATGCTCTCGGAGCTGCGCCTGAAGCCCTTATTTCCACAATGGGCAGGCATGCTGCCAGGGCTCTTGAACTAAAACTTATAATTGAAAAGATGGACCAGTGGGCTGATGAGCTTGACCCTTCAGAGCCTGTGCACACGAAACATGACATACCTCACAAATCCGAAGGTATGGGTCTTACAGAGGCTGCAAGAGGTTCCCTTGGGCACTGGATTTCAATAGACAACTGGAAAATCAGAAATTACCAGGCAGTTGTACCCACTACATGGAACGGCGGGCCAAGAGATGATGATGGAAATATGGGGCCGTACGAACAGGCATTAATAGGCGCTCCTGTAGCTGATATAAAAAACCCGCTGGAGCTTGGCAGGATTATAAGATCATTTGACCCGTGTCTTGCATGCGCAGTTCATGTTATGGAAGGCGACAGGGAAATATTAAAATTCCGGGTATGCTAAGAAAGGGGGCAGGAGTGCAGCTTTTGAAAAAAAATAATAAAATAATATTAAAAAAAGGCAGGAATAAATTTCTTTACAAACATACTGTCCTTACAAGAATAATTCATGCCATTCATCTTGTATCCATGGTTATGCTTATACTTACAGGATTCCAGATATATGCGCCCGGATGGTTCAGGCTGTTTGCAACACTTGAAATGGCAAGGTATGTGCATTTCATATTCATGTACATTATAGGCTGGACTTTCATTTATAAGATTTATTACACAATTGTTACCGGGGAAATAAAAGAGCTTTTCTTTAACTGGCGTGACTTAAGGGATATGCCGCTGCTTGTAAAACATTATTTATACGATATTTTTGTCGGAATACCAAGCCCAAGTCACTGGGGCAAATATAATCCCGGACAGAAACTTGTTTACACGCTATGGCCAATACTTCTGCTGGCACAGGGAATTACAGGCATAGCCATGTATTTCATTCCAAAATTTACAGCTTTCAATAATTTCTTTGGCGGCCTTGCAAATATCAGGGCATGGCATTTTGTAATATCCTGGCTATTTGTGCTTACCACATTGATTCATTTTTACCTTGGATCCACCGGCCCTAAAATAGTTGATTTTTATAAGTCAGTAGTCACTGGTTATGAAAAGCAGGGCAAACATTAAAAGGCTAATTATCGGTGCAGGAAATATACTACTTTCAGACGAAGGCGTTGGCATACATATATTAAAAGAGCTTGAAAAAAGCGCTGCCGAAACAATTGGGAATCTAAAAAGGCGTGGAAATAAAATTGCTTCGGCATCTGAAAATGATGCAGACACTTTTAACTATACATCATTTGTTGATATAGGCACATCCTCCATAGATATCGGGCTCTACCTTGGAGCCAGTATTGAAAAACTTGTAATAATAGACTGTATCAAGGCGCCCGGCTATAATCCGGGCACAGTTTTTAAACTTGGTATTGATGATTTGCGTAAAAGGCAAAAAGGTTGTTTTTCACTTCACCAGATGGAACTTGTGGATAATCTGAAAATTCAGTCAATTATGTCAACGCTGCCTGATACTATTATACTGGGGATTGTGCCTTATGACACTGGTTCTTTTTCAATGGAATTATCTGAAACTCTCAAAGCAGCCCTTCCGGAAATTATAAACAAAGTAAAACACCAGATAAAAGAATTTTTTAAAACAAATGCATGAATGTTCAATAACAAGCTCAATTGTAGAAATCGTAAAACGGATTGTTAAGGAAAAGAATCTTGAAAGGGTTGAAAGAGTTGATATTGAGATTAATCCTCTTTCAAGTCTTGAAGCGGAGTCCATAAAGTTCTATTATGAATTTCTCACAAAAGATGACAGCATTTTAAAAAAATCCAGGTTAAAATTCTATAATATTTATCTAAAAATTAAATGTGAACATTGCGGCAAAAGTTATAAGGTAGAATCTTTCCCGACAAAATGCCCGGCATGCGGCGAGTTCAATGTTTGCAAAGACGCTTCAGATGATATAAGAATAAAATCAATATTTGCTGACACCGGAAAATAACCATACTTTTAAATTCACCGGTATCTGTTTTTGCTGATATTTTAATAATCATTTCTATATGATATAATTACCCTGGTTTTTCGGAAATGAAGATAATAAATCTTTAAATAGTGGGCTTGACCCACTATTTTTATTATGAATTTCTCAAAGGGCTTTTGCTTAAGAGCGAAAAACTGTTGGAGATGCCTTGCATGTAATATTGCTGCTGATAGGGCTTAAAATATGAAGGGGCGTATTTTGCCGGGCGCCGGCCCCAGGGTTTTATATTGAGGTATTTTATACAGTTGAAATATATTATTTTTAAGGTGGTTTAATTGAATAGAAAATTAATAGAAGCATTAAGAGAGCTTGAAAAAGAAAAAGGCATTAAAATGGATGCTATTATAGATGCTTTAAAAGTTGCGCTGAGCGCATCTTATAAAAAGATTTATGATGATGAAGATGCCATAAGAATAGATATCAATGAAAATAATGGTGAAATAAAAGTCTTTAAGGTTATTGCAGAGGAAGATAATCCTGATGAACTTGCAACTGAGATAGAGGTCACCCCCGGGGATTTTGGAAGGGTAACTGCTCAGACTGCAAAACAGGTTATAAGGCAGAGAATTATGGAGGCTTCACGGGATATAATGTATGATGAGTTCAAGGATAGAATAGGCGATATGGTGACGGGTATCGTACAGCAGAATGACTCGCGCTGGACCCTTGTTGATCTTGGTAAGGTGGAGGCATTGCTTCCGCATCATGAGCAGGTTCCGGGTGAAAAGTATAAACACGGCGAGAGAGTGAAATGCTTTATTTCTGAAGTAAGGAAAACAACAAGAGGTCCTCAGGTTATTGTATCGCGGACACATACCGGGCTTGTTAAAAGACTTTTTGAACTGGAAGTGCCTGAAATAAGTGAAAGAATTGTTGAAATCAAAAGTATTGCAAGGGAAGCAGGGTACAGGACAAAAATTGCTGTGGCTTCAAATGATAAAAATGTTGACCCCGTAGGAGCGTGTGTGGGGCCAAAGGGAAGCAGGGTAAAAATGATAGTAGATGAGCTTGAAGGAGAAAAAATAGATATTGTGGATTACAATGAAGATCCTGTTATTTTTATTAAAAATGCCTTGAGCCCTGCAAAAGTGCTTAAGGTTTTAACAGATGAAGAGATAAAATTTGCAGTTATTGTTGTACCCAACGACCAGCTTTCGCTTGCCATTGGCAGGGAGGGCCAGAATGCCCGTCTTGCTGCAAAACTTACAGGCTGGAAAATAGATATAAAAAGTGAAAACCAGTTTGAAGCTGAGCTGGAAGAGGCAAGAAAAGAAAGACAGGAAAAAAAGCAAAATTAAAAAAGGTTTAATCAAAATATGAGTGTATTCAAGATTTTTGAAATTGCAAATGAATTAAATACAACCTCAGATATACTGATGGCTATCTGTAAAAAACTGGGCATTAAAGTTAAGAGTAATGGTTCTTCAATTGATGAGGAACAGAAAAAGATGGTTGTTACTGAATTTAAAAGCAGTATCGTAAAGACTGAGAAAAAAAGTTCTCCGAAAGAACCTGCAGAGCTTCAAAAAGCCAGGACTGCAAAAAAAGCGCCTGCAAAAAAAAGCGGCGCATCCAGTATTAAATGGATAAAGATAAGTGACAGTTCCGGTGCAGGCAGCCAAACTTCCCGGGAAGCAGAAGAACAGGAAGAAACAATTACTGAACAGGCTCCAGTAAGTGAAGTTAATAAAACTGGAAAAATTGTCGGAATTAAAAAAGTCAAAACAGAAACTCCTGCAAAAAAAGCGCCTGTTTCAAAAGTCTTAAAATCAAAAGCTGCAGAGAAAAAACCGCAAAAATTAACTGCTGAAATAATTAAAAAGCAGCCCAAGGCAGTCGCCGAAGAAAAGGAACTTTCAGTAAAAACAATAAAAGCTGATGACAGGGCTTCATCAGAAAAGAGCCTTGAAGAAAAAACAGCCGTAACTCCTGATAAGGCTATAAAAACTGACGTTAAAAAACCCCTGGAGCATAAAGAGGTTGTAAAATCCCCAAAAAGCATAAAAGTTAAAAAACGTGCAGGGCAACATGAAGTTCAAGCTGACGCAGACATCCGTGAAGCTGCCGAAGATGAAGACTTTGTGGATATTGAGGAAGAAAAGTTTTTTAAAAAGACATTGCTTAAGGAAAAAGGCGCAGATACGTTAAAAGCGCGCCAGCCCTGGAATGAAGAGAAAAAAATAAATATTAAAAAGGTCCTTGACAGGGAACTTGATAAAGAGGAAAAAGAAGGAAGGTTCAGGGTAAAGCTTAAGCCCACTGCTAAAAAATATGCATCTCCGGAAAGAGTTTCAGAAAAGATTGATAAAGAAGATACTGAAATACAGCAGGAAAAATCCAGGGAAAAAGTAATCAGACGCCACGAGATTAAGAAAATCATAGAAATACCTGAAGGTATTACAATAAAACAGCTTTCAGAAAAAATAGGAATTTCCTCTGAGGAAATAATCCAGTCTTTATTTAATATGGGCGAAGTATTTAATATAAACCAGGCACTTGATAAAGATATAATTGAAATACTTTCAAATGAATATAATTTCAAATATTCGGTAATTGATTTTGATGACAGCATTGATGAGATTTCCCAGGATTCTGAAAAGGACTTAAAGACAAGACCACCAATAGTTACAGTGATGGGTCATGTTGATCATGGGAAGACAACCCTTCTGGACGCAATCAGGAAATCAGATGTTGCTTCTGGTGAGGCCGGAGGGATAACTCAGAGCATTGGCGCTTACCAGACAGAATACAAGGGCAAAAAAATCACGTTTATAGATACGCCGGGACATGAAGCTTTTACCTCTATGAGGGCAAGAGGCGCAAGGGTTACGGATATTGCAGTAATAGTAATTGCTGCTGATGATGGCATAATGCCACAAACTGTTGAGGCAATAAACCATGCAAAAGATGCAGGGGTGACAATTATAGTTGCAGTAAACAAAATTGATCTTCCTGATGCAAATCCGGATAAAATTAAACAGGGTTTAACTGAATATGAGCTTGTTCCCGAGGAATGGGGCGGGGACACTATTTTTGTTAATATATCGGCTAAAAACAGGCAGAACATAGACGAACTGCTGGAAATGATACTTCTTGTAGCGGAAATGAATGATATAAAAGGTAATCATTCTGTTGAAGGCAGCGGAATTATAATAGAATCAAAGCTTGATAAAAACCTTGGCGCCATAGGCACTGTGCTTATAAGAAGGGGCAGGATAAAAAAAGGAGACTGTTTTGTCACAGGAAATTCTTTTGGCAGAATAAGAATTATTAAAAATGATAAAGGCGAGTCTATAGACAGCGCAGAAATTTCACAGCCGGTTGAAATATCGGGATTCAGCATTGTTCCACAGGCAGGAGACAAGTTTTTCGTTGTTAAAAGTGAAAAAGTTGCAAAAGAAATCATCAGTAAAAGAGAATACCAGAAACAGGCGCTGAAAGCTCTTGAAACGAAAAAGCACATAACTCTTGAGGATCTTTCAGATCTTTCAAAGGAAAATGAAATAAAAAAACTCAAGATTGTTTTAAAATCTGAATCTTACGGTTCACTTGATGCTGTTGAAAAAGCGCTGAAGGATGCAGAGGAAAATAATATAAAAATTGAAGTCATACACAAGGCTGTAGGCGCTATTTCTGACAGTGACATACTTCTTGCATCAGCGTCCGATACAATCGTAATAGGCTTTGGCGTGGTGGCGACATCAAAA
>JACVJB010000007.1 GCA_015711775.1 Actinomycetota bacterium
AGTCTATTAATTTATCCTGGCTTATTTGAGTATGTAGTGTGTAGGTTTAGTGAGTGAATGAAATTTGAAAAACATTTATTATCTTTTTAAAATGAATGGAATAAGTTATGAAAAATAAAAATCTTATCTTAAAAAAGCTGTTAAAAGTTATATCCTCTGTATTGATTTTTTTGCTGCCGGTATTCTTTCTTGCCGGTTGCCTTGCGCCGGAAATACCTGAAATTGCACACACTGAAAGCGGCGCAAAAACAGCGCAGAACACCATAACAGTCAGCGGCAGCGCAACTGTTAAAATTCTTCCTGATGAAGCTTTTATAAATATTTCAGCCATCACAGAAAAGCCCACATCCCAGGAAGCAGTGGATAAGAACAGCGCGCTTTCAAAGGCAATAATTGATGCAGTCAATAATACAAATGCCCAAAATTTAAAAGTCCAGACCACAGGATACGACCTGAGCCCTTTATATGATTATTCAAAGGAAAGCGCCCCGCCTGAAATATATGCTTACAGGGTAACCAGCACAATTAAAGCAAAAACTACTGAGCTTGAAAAAATCGGTGAAATAATAGCAGCAGCAACAGAAGCTGGCGCAAACTCAATATCGTCCATAGGTTTTGATTTAACGGATGCCACTAAAAGATCAGCAAAAAATGATGCTCTTGAGGCAGCAACAACTGATGCAAACAACAAAGCAATTGCAATAGCAAATTCAATGGGGCTAAAAATTGACAGTGTTTTATACATAATTGAAAATGAAGTATATTTCGGAAGCCCGTTTATGTCACCTGCCGGCATGGGTGAGGCAAAAGCCGGGGATATAGCCGCTCCTGTGATCCTGCCCCAGGAAATAGAGGTCTCTGCCAATATCAGCGTTTCCTATCAGTTTATAAAATAGCCCGTGCAGCTATACCCTTTTTTATAATGGCAGTTTAAAAGATATGCTGTATTTTTTCACAGAAACCTTAAAAAGTAAAAATGAGGACGCAAATAATGCAGCAGCACAAATCATAAGAACATAATTTATGCCGTTAAGGCCAAAGTACTGCATTATAAATCCATTTAATGGCAGGAATATAATCTGCGCAAGCACAGCAACAGAGATTGTCAATCCAAGGATTGACCCTGATAAATCCGGATCCTCTTTTACTGCTATGGCATTAAGCAAAGGAAAAAACCCGGAATAAAATATTGCCTGCAGGACAAGGAAAAATATCTTTATATATGTCAATGGGATGGCGCTGTAAATTAAAGAGCTTGCCGTGCCAAAAATACTGAGCAGCAGCAACAGGCTTGCCTCATTTGTTTTTACAAGAATCTTGCCCGCTAAAATAACTCCAAGAGCATTAAACGCCCAGAATGCCGATAATATTAGAGAACCGTAGGACAGATTCACCCCAAGACCCTCAAAGTAAGCAGTGAGCCATGTTGACAGAACTGAAAAAATCCCTATATAGAAAAACATTGCTGCGCAGCACGATATAATCAAGGGATTTTTTAAAATTAAGGAGTAAGACTTGAGCGGTTTTTTAAATTCCTTTTCTTCTTTGCGCAATTCATGTTCGGACTCGCAACTTAAACTCTTTGCCCCAGATGCTGCATTGCCGGATGTTATTTTTTTTATGGAACCGGAATATTTTAAGTAAAACAGCGTGATTATAAATGCAAAGCAAGCAAAAAACAGGAATGCATACCGGGTATTTATTTTCAGAAACAGCAGAACACTTATGGCAAGCGGACCTATAATTGCCCCTACATACCAGAAGAAGTTAAGCTTTATAAAAATAGGACTCTGCTTTCCAGGAAAAAATTTTGCAACATATGCATGTATGCCAGAGTCAAGAATACCGCAGCCGGCTCTAAAAAAAATAATTGCTGAAGTAAAAGCAGCAAGGCTTAATTTTATGCCATATATAAAGAACCCTGCAATTAATATTATCAGACCTGTAAGAATAATCTTTTTTAAACTGTATTTATCACAGAGTCTGCCAGCTATAAAAACAGCTGCAAATGAAACGCTTGAGCCTGCAAAAAGAACTAACCCTATTGTATCATACCCTATACCAAGGATCTCAGAAATTAGCGGAATTAAGGGATCAATTAATGTGTAAGCAATCCCAAATAATATAAAAACAATAAATAAGAGGTTTAAATAACTTCTATTTGTTTTTTCCATCTGTTTTGGAAAGTTTATGCTGTTTAGCCTGGTACATGAAAGCTTCCAGCCTTGTTTCGGTGGTTCCCTGTTCCAGGCCGTCAAACGCAAGGTTGAGCCATGGCGTTTTGTATTTCTCCCTTATGCTTTTTGAGGCGGCTGTCACCATTGTGCCCGGCATACAGGTAAACGGCAGCACATTTATAATGCCGTCAATATCCTTGCTTATCCAGTCAACTGATTTGCCAATGCTCAGTGCAGCCTCGCCAAACCATTTAATTATATATGGTTGGGCATTGTCCCATATTTCATAAATGCCGGCTTCATCATGCCCTTCAAAAACTGTGCCTTTAATCGGCCTTTCAAGAAGCCTGTGGTACCTGTCAAGAACTCTTTTAAATACGCGGTTTGCAATATAAAATTTTATTCCCTTTGCAAAATTGGGCACAAGCCTTGCAAGCTCTGCAAAGTTTGTATCTGAGTCAAAGCTGTGATTTTTCCCGGAGACATAAGTTCCATTGTTTGAAGGCACAAAACCCCTGAGTATTTTATATAAAATATCTTTCTGCTTAACTGAAATATCAAGCTTGCCTGTTGCATTTGTATGATATGCCCACTCGCTGAAATCAGGAAGCTCAGCTTCGCCGCCAAGCTCTTCAATTTTTTTAACAAGCTCATTATTGCTGTAAGGATGATTTCGTACATAGATTTCCCCCACAACACCCACCCTGGGCTTATTTTTTGCGCCTGTCTCAATATTTTCAAATTCAAGAACTGCAAGCTGAAGTATAGCTGTCATTACATCTATAACATTTCTGCCTTCAGAATTTTCAAGCGACTCAATAACTTTCTGTAAAAGATCATTGTAAACCTTATCAGACTGGCCGGCATTAAGTTCATATGGCCTTGTCTTTCTTAAAAACTTGCTTAAATAATCAATGGTCATAACTCCCGTTAGAGCTTTCAAATAAAGCCTTGCGCCTTTTTTACCCTGCATATCATACTCTTTGTAAAACTGGGCGCTTTCTACTGCGCCAGGCGCTATTATGGGAACATTATACCCGAGCTCGTCCAGAAGGATTTTCTGCATTTTATTATACTGGCCGAACCTGCATGGCCCATGTGTTAGCGGCATAAGAAATGCGCATTTATCCGGGTCATTGTATTTGAGTGTTTTTAAAATATCGCCGGTAGTAATTATATATGGGTAGCATTCCTTGCCAAGCGTATGTTTTCTCCCAAGTTCCAGCGTCTCATAATCAGAAAGCATAACCTCAGCTTCTATTCCTGATGCGTTAAAAGCCGCTTTTATGGCATAGGCTCCATCACCCATATGCGGGATATAGATTTTCCTTCCATGGCTTCTCTTAAAGACAGGCTCCTTTTTATATGAATGCGGAAAAACGGTTTTATGCTCACCCTCAAGCTTTTTTATATTTCCAAGTGAATCAAGAAAAGCTTCGCATCTTGTTATAACGCCGGCTCCCGCTGTGTGCTCATCTATTTCAATTTTAAGATATGGCCTGTCTATCTCACGCTCAAAGTACTGCATTATAAAAGAATCGGGCCCGCAGCCGAAATTGGTGATATACACGGGGTAAAGGCGCTTGTCCCTTTTTATTATCTGGACAGCGCTTAAGATCCTGTCTCCAAACTCCCAGTACATATTGGGCCACTGGCTAAAAATATCCACATCATCAATTGGCAAATAGTCAAGAGGAATTGCCTGTATCCCTGCATCACGCAGCTTTCCAGGTATATCCATGCTGATGTTTGCATCGCAACTGTTATATGGCCTGCTTATAATAACTGCTGCAGTTTCATCTTTTCCAAGATTCTTGAAAAATTCCCTGCCCTTTAGCTTTATGCTGTCATAAAAATACTGCTGAGCCCTGTAGGCAGCCTTTACCGCCTTAGCAACCTGCGGCCGGCTTTTGCCAAACTTTCTTCCAAGCTTCTGCAGCTGCTGGTTTTTTAAATATTCCCTGAAGCTGAAATTTATAAGCGGGTCAAGTATGATTTGCGGGTCAATGTCCATTGAGGCTTTTACAAAAGTTGATATGCCCTGGACAAATGGACAGGGGTAGCTGCCTGTCCTTGAACCTTCGATCCTGTCGTCGGTGCACGGCATGTCCCTCACTGAAGGAATGAATATGTAGTCTGCGCCCCTGTCAAGCAGATTTTTTACATGGCCCAGCACCACTTTCATAGGAAAGCATGTCTCTGCCACAACATAAGAAAGGCCGTCATTTATTATCTTCTTGTTTGTTTTATCAGAAAGAATTACTTCCAGGCCCAGCTCACTGAAGAAAGCATCCCAGAACGGGTAAAATTCATAGGTTAGCATTGTGTAAGGTATGCCGATTTTTATCCGGTTATCTTTTTGGGCGCCGCCATATTCTGGTACCAGTTCAGCATCAGCTGGCGGCAGGGGCACGCTGGTATCCACTAAATCTTTTGCTTTACGCGTTTTTTCAGCGCTGTTTTTGCCCAATCTTTTATATGAATTTAGAAGCAGGCCGTCTCTTTGGCCAAAAAGATCCAATAATTTATCGCCGCCTGATTTTTTCTTTTCATATTTTTCACACCTTCCGCCGTAATAAAAGGTATTCTCCTCATCTACGGTTACCTTTTTTATATCACATACATTGGGGCACCCTTTGCACTCAAAGGAGCTCTGGGAGTATTGAATATTTTTTATGTGTTCAAACCCGCGGAATTTTGACACTTTCGGCGCCTGCTGCATTGCCCTTATTGCTGTTCCTATTGCGCCTGTCACTTCATGGTTTTCAGGCACAATAATTGCTTTGCCCAGATAATTTTCAAAAGCTGCAACCACCGACCTGTTAAAGGCGACGGCGCCCTGGAAAAATATCCTTTTGCCTATTTTTTTGCGGGCAACAACCCTGTTTATATAATTAATGGCTATAGAATAGGCAAGGCCGCCTAATATATCTTCAACAGATGCGCCTTTCTGGTAATGAGAGTATACATTTGTTTCCATAAATACAGTGCATCTTTCACCAAGATTAAGCGGCGCCTTTGCAGTAAGGGCTTTTTCCCCGAAATCCTGTATTTTTATATCAAATCTTTCCGACTGCTCTTCAAGAAATGAGCCGGTGCCTGCTGCGCATATTTTATTCATTTCAAAATCAACAACAACACCCTTTTCAAGGGATATATATTTTGAGTCCTGCCCGCCTATTTCAAAAATCGTATCAACGCTGGGGTCAATATCTGCCGCCGCAGTTGCCTGGGCGGTAATTTCATTTATTATAGTGTCTGCGCCAACAAGGTCGCCTATAAGATATCTGCCGGAACCGGTGGTGCCCGCTGCCCTTACATTTATTTTATCCCCGATGCTGTTTCCGATAATTTCTATTCCCTGCCTAACAGCCTCAATTGGCCTGCCGGCAGTTCGCAGATATACTTTGTATATAAGTTTTTTCTCAGAGTCAATGGCAACAACATTTGTGCTTATGGAGCCAACATCTATTCCGATATAGGCATCAGTTTTCTGTCCTTTTGCCGCATTTTTAAATACATATCCGCTTGCTTTGCCTTCTGCGCCATTTGTTTGGGGAAGCGTTGATTTTTCTATTCTTAAAGGCTTAAATATTTCCTTTTTGTATTCATGGGAAAGGTTGTATTTTTCAAGAAGCTGGTATGCCTTTAAAAGATTTATCTTTTGAATATGAGAAGATTTCTGTATTGCAGCGCCATCCCGGCCCGCTAAATTACTGCAGTTTTTTGCAGCTTTTGCTGTAAGCGTTTCTTTTTCAAGCAATGAAAGAGCTGCGCCTATTGCTCCCAGCGATTCATTATACTTGGGTACAATAATATCTTGCTTGAGTATGTCATTAAAGGCCCTTATCATTGCCCTGTTAAATGAAACCCCTCCACAGAAGATAATAGGCGGCTCAAATTTCTTGCCTTTTACAATGCCTGATTTAAAGCTTCTTGCCATTGCATAACAAAGACCAAGCGCAATATCCTCATCTTTTGCAGCTTCCTGCTGAAGATGTATCATGTCTGATTTTGCAAAAACGCTGCATCTGCCTGCTATTGTTGAAGGTTTTACGGATTTAAGCGCAAGATCTGAGAACTGCTCAATGGTTAAACCGAATCTTGTTGCCTGCTGGTCAAGAAAAGATCCGGTTCCTGCAGCGCAAAGCTCATTCATGGCATAATCCCCTGCAGCAAGATCTATAAATTTGGAATCCTGGCCGCCGATTTCAATAACCGACATTACATCCGGATAAAGTTTCTTCACAGATGTAGTGATTGCTTCAATTTCGTTAATGAAAGATGTATCAAGAACAGATGCAAGTGTCTTGCCCCCCAGCCCGGTAAAAGCAATGCCGGCAGTTTGCCCGAACTTACCGCCATCATACAGCTTTTTAAGGTCAGAAGCTATAAGCTTTGAGGGCTCACCCAAATGCCTTGTATAAGGCATGACATCAACTATATCGCAGTCACTGTTAATTACTGCCCTGTTTACGCTTATCGCGCCAATGTCATATCCAATATAGTGGTCCAAGCCTTATTATCCTCCGGTTATTATTGCAATAAATCTAAGGTATTATAAACATTTAAGGGAAATATATCAAAGCGTTATTAGCCGGATAAAATCCGCGCAATCACAAAATTTTACAAATATAATTCCAATATTTGAAAATGAATAATTCAAATCATTATTCTAAAAAAGGAATAACAATATCATTGAACACGCCTGCCTTTTCCTCCATTGGCACATGACCGGCACCATTTATTATTTCAAGCTGGCTGCCCTTTATATAGGTGTTAAATGCATGGGCATGCTCCACATTTATCCACTGATCATTATTACCCCATATTATAAGGACAGGTATATCAATGCTTTCAAGTACTCTTTTTATATCATATGGAGCATTTCCCTTAAGTATGTGCCTGTATACAAGGTTTGTATTTTTAACTTTAAACGGTTCAAGGTAATAAGAAATCACTTCTTCAGTAAAATAGCCTTCATCATAAAATGCGGACGAAAGAAAGCTCTTAAACCTTTGGCTGTTTAAAAAAAGATTATAATAAAGTATATCAACCACTGCCTGCGGAAGGGCGCCGGAATAAATCGGGGCGCTATTTTCCAGGCCCACTGTTCCCTCCAGCCCTGCGCTGTCTATTAAAATAATTTTATCAAATTTTTCGGGCTTTTTATCATATGCAATTAAAGCAATCTTTCCGCCCATTGAATGCCCGGCCACAATTGCTTTTTCAATGCCTTTCTTTTCCATGAATTCAAGCAGTATTTCTGCCTGCTCGGCATGGGAATAATCAGATTCTAATGCTCTTTCAGAATAGCCGAAACCCTTAAGGTCGATTGCATATACATTAAACCCTGCATCTGCAAGGGCGCCTGTATTATACCTGTAAGTAAAAGCGCCGCCGCCAAGGCCATGCACAAGAATTATATTTACAGCAGGAGCTTTCATGCTGCCATCATCATTTATTTTTGCTTTGTTTTCAGTGTAGTAAATATCTGCTCCGCGCAATTTTATAAAGTTGCCAGGCAGCTGCATTTTTTGCGGCTCAAGCACAGAAAACTTTTTAATATTTGAAACTGCAAAAGCCCAGTAGGAAAAGAATGCAATTGTGATCAAAACTAAAAATGAAACAACTGCAATAACGCTGATTTTTATTTTTTTCGAACTATTTTTCATATTTAAATTTATATTTTTTCTCTGCTGAAATAATGATTTTATATAAATAATGGTGAAAAAAATATTTATTGTCAACTGTAATTAAAGATGTTATAAATTCTGCCTTAATTCTTCTTCTTGAAGTTGATGTGCAATTTGTTTAAACTTTAAAGATTGCAATAAAATTCTGGCACTGTTTTAAATGGAATATCTAAAATATATATTAATAGGTATTGCCGGAGGCACATTATCAGGGCTTCTTGGAATTGGCGGGGGTTTTATAGTAATACCTGCGCTTATTTATTTTACAAAAACCGGCGCAAAGCAGGCCACCGCAATATCAATGGTGCAAATATTTTTTGCTTCAGCCTTCGGGACACTTTTTAACTACCTTAAAAAAACCCTTAGGATAAAATATGCGCTTTATTTTGGCATTGCCAGCATGGGGTTTGCTTTCGCAGGTTCTTACCTTACAAAGTATTTTTCCGATACCACAATAAAAATTATTTACCTCAGCGCAGTAACTCTTTCGCTTGCGCTGTTTATGCTGCGGTCATATCTTGAAAAAATTGGGAAAGTTGCAGAATGCTGCAGAATTGAAGATGCGGCACTTGAAAAGAGAAAGCTTTTCAAAGCAATCCCTCTTGGCATGGCTGCAGGATTTCTGGGCGGAATTCTTGGAGTTGGCGGAGGATTTTTATATGTGCCGCTGCTTGTTTTTTTCCTGGACCTTCCGTTAAAAGTAGCTGTCGGAACATCACTTATGATAATTCTTATTAATTCAATACCGGGAGTTATTGGAAAAATATTATCTGTTGAGTTTAACTATATAACAGCCCTTATAATTGCGCTCAGTTCTGTTGCCGGCGCCAGGCTTGGCGTATATATAAATCAAAAAGTAAAACCTGTAGTTATAAAGATTGTTTTCATTATTATGCTTCTTGTTATAATCGGCAGAGTTTCTTTTGATTTGGCAGGCTTTTAACTGCAGGACATTTTGTTCTTTTACTTTTCGCCTTAATATCTCATTAGCTGCCTGATTTTTTTCCCAGTGCCCTGCTTTTTTTCGTTTTTTCCTGCATTAATTTTTATTTTACTGGAAAATAAATGCCTTTAGTATATATAATAAACAACAATACAAATAAAAAAATATTGATATAAATCAATCTGAAAGGAAAACATGTCTGAGCAGATAAAAGCAGCAGTACTTGGCGCAGGATACATGGGAAGCGCAATAACTTTTCCCCTTTCTGATAACCGGATTAAGGTCAATCTCTGGGGCACATGGCTTGATGATAAACTAGTTGAATCTTCACTCAGGGGTTTTCATCCAAAACTTAAAAAGACACTTCCGGAAAATGTGAGCCTTTATTACTGGCAGGACCTCGGCGCTGCACTTGAAGATGTAAATGTAATATTTATCGCAGTAACAAGTGAAGGATTTGTAAATATATTCCAGAAAATGCTGGATAATATAGACAGGGATAAAGATTATACTTTTTTTAAGCTTACAAAAGGATTTGTAGAGTACAGGGGCAAAATAGTCAGGGCAACTGAAGCAGCGTTTGATATCTTTGCTGAAAAATTTCCTGATAAAGAGTTAAAAATAGTAACTGTCGGAGGTCCGGTAAGAGCACTTGACCTTTCACACAGGGTTGTATCTGCGAGCATGTACGGATTATCTGACAGTAAAATAAAAGATACTGCCAGATCTTTCTGTACAGACTATTACCGGATTTTTATAAACGATGACATTAAAAGCGTTGAGCTGTGCTCAGCATTTAAAAATATCTATGCAATGGCTTCAGGCATTTGTGACGGGCTTTACGGGGGGCAAAAAGGAGGCTTTTATTACAACACTGTATCTTTCCTGTTTAACCAGGCCTGCCTTGAAATTGCGGAAATAGTCCAGGCAGCAGGCGGAAACAGGCAGACTGCGTTTGATCTTGCAGGCATCGGCGACCTTCATGTCACTTCTACTGCAGGCCGTAACAGAAAGTTCGGGGAAATGGTCGGAAAAGGAATGGACGGCCATGACGCTTTCAAAGAAATGTATGGCCAGGGAGAGTATGGGGAAGGATACATGGCGCTTAAGCTGGCCATTCCATGGATAAAAAGCGAGATACCGGATATTACCGTAAAAACACCGCTTCTTTTTTCCCTTAATAACATTATATTTAATAAATACGAGCCAGCAGGAGAATTTTCCAAACTTATGTCAAACCTTGGCGTATAAAAGACGGGAAAATCAAAATAATCATACATTAACTTTTTTACCTGGGAATTCAGAATACATACCCGAAAATCTGGTAGATTTCATAAAATGCTGCACCCAAAAGTAAGACTACCACTACCGGAGCCGAAACAGCCAGCACAGCTTTATTTTTAAGCCTGTTTTTATAAAGATGCTCACCAGTTGCAAGAGCGATGCAGCGATAAAATGCTTCAACTGAAAAAAGTATAATAACTTCGTAAGGTATTGGAATATTTCTTATTACTGAGCCTGTAAAAAGGAGTATCATCATTAAAAAACCGGTTACAATAGAAAGCGGCAGAAGCAGCCTGAAATAACCCAGAATGAAATACGCAATTGTAGACACAAGATTTCCTACAATAATTGCCATAAACACTGCAATATATTTTGAGCCTTGCGCATACTGGTTAAGTCCGAAAAGCCCCTGTATGAATTTGTATCTTGTGACAAAATTTAGGCAAAAATCAGTAAAAAAATAAAAAAAGGCATAGCCTGCTGCAGCGCCAAGTAAAAGCCAGCCGATGCATTTGCCAAGTATTATCCAGTAATTATTGTTCAATCTGCCAGGACTGCTTATTAAACCCCCTGTTTGAGCTGATAATTTTTTTTTATGTTTATACTGGTAAGCCATTATTTTCTATTAATGATTTCCTGATTCACTTAACTCAAGCGATACTGCAGGTATCATTTTTTTGGTTAAAATATCTATCATAACATCGCATGCTTTTTCATCAAACTGGGTTCCCCTGTTTATTTGAAGCTCTGCAATACTTTCCTCTATTGTCTTTGCCCTGCGGTACGGCCTGTCAGTTGACATTGCATCAAATGAATCAGCAACGCATAAAATCCTTGCAAAAAGAGGCAGCTCGTCATCTTTTTTCCCGAAGGGATACCCTGTTCCGTCAACCCTCTCATGATGATAAAGAATTGCTGTGGCCCTGTCCTTTAAGAAATCAATCTGTTTTACTATTTCATAGCTTACAACAGGATGCTTCCTTATTTCCTTCCAGTCTTTATCTGTAAGCTTTGTTGTCTTATTTAAGATAGACAAATCTATCTGGATTTTTCCTATATCATGCAGGCTTGCAAGGTTTCGCACTATTTCAATATCATATTCATTAAGCCGCAGCCCCCTTGCAATCATTTCACTGTAGTCTGCAACCCTCATGGAATGCCCCGCTGTATATATATCCTTTGCTTCCATGATCTTTACTATCTGCATAATGCTGTTAAGCAGCGTGCGCCGCTCCTTCACCCTTAGAAGATAAGTATACTGGGCGATTATAAGAGGAAGGGACGTAAAAATCAGTGTAAAGGGACTAAATCGTATATATAAAAAGGCAATTGCAATAGCCATTGCTGAAAGGAAGAACTGGAACGGTACGATCCAGGCAAAATTAAAAACCCATATATTTAAAACATTCATGCCTGTGCTTATGGATATAGCGCCTGCTGTAAGCGTGGTGTTTAATATAAAGAATATATATGTTACAAGAAATATTACCCAAATGTTTCTTGCATAGAAGAAATTGGTCTGGCTCCTGTCATAGAAGGATTCAAAAAAAATAGCAGCAGCAGCAAATGAAAGCAGGTACTGGCCTGCATTGAAAAGATGTTTGTAATAAGGGACGCGCCTGATGTAATCTTTTATATTAAGTACAGAAACTGCAGTTACAAGCATAGCTGTTGCAGGTCCAAAAATTATTAATGATGCAAGAGAAATTCCAAATATTACAGAAACATTACCGGTTTTTGGAAGTGGCGCATTAAGGTTATCGGACGTAAAAAAAAGAATTCCAAAAATTAAAAGCCCTAGTAAAGAAATATTCCTGTATTTAATGAGCGTATAAATAAGAGATGAAATGCCTGCTAAAAAAATTGTAAAAACATATAACAATAAATACCATTTAGTTCCTTCTTTTTTCAACAAGAGACCTCTTTACTCATTAAATACAGGAATTCTTTAGCCTTTTTCATGATAATTTACAGAAAGAGCTATATTACCATCTGACTGTTCCGCATATTCCGATCAGTGAACCGAGAACGAGTAATATTTTCCAAAGCTTGCTCATTATTTCCCCTCCTCTCCTGTCTAAAAATGCTTAAAAACTATAATAAATTTTAAATATTAATATAACTATAAGTATTATGAAAACCTCGATTTGTTTCTCCGGACCAGCATGAACATGAGTCAATACAGCCTGACTTTTGCTTGGTAATTTATTATCATCCAAATGAGATATAGCATCTCTTTGATCTTCTACAAAATCATGTAACTGCTTATCATCACTAACTCTTTGTATATCTCAGTTTTGAGCAAAAGGTTTGTTGGCTTTGGGCGTCCAACTACGCTTTCAATATGATTGAGATTGATATCCAGATTTATCAGAAGTTTTTTTGTAATTCATATTTTGCTTTAATTATAAAATACTTTCACTATAGTATAAATATAAATATTCCAAAAAGCAAAAAATCAACAACATTTTTATCCAAACAATATCTTTAGACAATTATATATTTTATAATTAGTACCACCAAATCAGCAATGATACGCACATTAGCTATAGAAACATCATGCGACGATACATCAATATGAATAATTTCATTCGATGGAAAATTTTTCAAAACTCAAAAATTGTTGGCATATTCACAGATACAAGACCATCAACAATATTGATGAGTAGTGCCAGAGATAGCATCTAGACTACATTTTGACAAAATCATCCAAGTATTAAAAAAAATCCTGCTTGCCGACAGGAATTGCTGATTTGCCAAAAACTCTCAAATAGACTTTATCAGCGTGACTACCCATCCATGATTGCCAGGCTCTCTAGTAGTGGGCAAAGCAGTCGCCAATTTGCTTTGAGCATATTATGACAAACCAGTAATCGAAACCAATCACATTCACTGACATATTTTTTCAATTTTGCTAGAAAGAGATATTCATTCCATCAAATTCCCTAT
>JACVJB010000008.1 GCA_015711775.1 Actinomycetota bacterium
AAGTGGATAACTTCTTTTTAGAAAAGTTTTTAAATTTTTACAAATTTGAATAGATTTTAAAATGTCTTTTTAAAAACTCAGTGCTGGTATAAAAATAGTCTTGTTTGAGCTTGCAATAGCAGTTGTAACTTCGTTCGCTATAGGCAGTCATGACAGAAGTATGCCACATGCTCGATTTCAATGTAGGCGCGCAAATAGGTTTTTAAATGGATAAAACTTGGCGGCTTAAAAGTTGAAGATATAAAAGCGTATCGGCGCAAGTTATTCTACTGATTTCTTAATATGTTTTTTGCCCTGTATTCAATATAGTCAAGATCGGTATCTTTCGGCGCAACACCTGTCTGGACAGCGGCTCTTGCAACTGAAGTGGCAACCGCAGGAAGCACCTTTCTGTCAAAAGGCTTGGGTATTATATAGTCGCTTCTTACGTCTTTCTCAACAATAGATGCTATTGCTTTTGCTGCAGCAAGCTTCATCTCCATATTTATATCAGTTGCGCATGCATCAAGCGCTCCCCTGAAAACTCCGGGGAATGCAAGCACATTGTTTACCTGGTTCGGGTAATCCGAACGGCCGGTAGCTATTATTTCTATTCCGATACTTTTTGCAAGCTCCACTTTTATTTCAGGCTCAGGATTTGCAAGAGCAAATATTATTGGCTTTTTGCTCATGGTTGACACCATTTCAGGAGTGAGCTGGTTTGCTACAGACACTCCAATAAATACATGTGCGCCTGCCAGAGCATCTGAAAGGCTTCCTTTTATATTTCCGGGATTTGTCAGGGAAGCTATTTCAGTTTTGGCAAAATTCAGGTCTTCCCTGTCTTTATATATTATGCCTTTAGTATCACATACAAGAATATTTTTTATGCCAAGACTCGCAAGTAGCTTAACAATTGAATGCCCGGCAGCTCCTGCGCCATTCATGACAACTTTTATATTATTCATGTCAAGATCATAGTACTTTAAAGCATTAAAAAGGCCCGCAAGCGTAACAATTGCGGTGCCGTGCTGGTCATCATGAAATATTACCATTTTTGTTTCTTTTTTGAGCCTTTCCTCAATTTCAAAACACCTGGGAGCCGAGATATCTTCAAGGTTAATTCCGGCAAAGGAAGGTTCCAGGAGCTTTACGGTCTCAACGATCGTATTATTATCCTGGCTCTCTATGCAGAGCGGAAATGCCGAAACACCTCCAAACTGTTTAAAAAGCACGCATTTGCCCTCCATAACCGGCATTGCGGCTCTTGCTCCAATATTTCCAAGCCCAAGAACTGCAGAACCGTCAGAGACAACTGCAATCATATTTGCCCTGGCAGTATAAGTGTTTAAAAGTGAAGGATCTTTCTGTATCTGTCTGCATGGCTCTGCCACGCCGGGAGAGTAAGCAAGCGCAAGATCATGCTCATTTTCAGTAAATACTTTTGCCACTACATCAATTTTACCCTGTCTGTCTTTGTGCATTAAGAGCGATTCTTTATAAATATCCATTTAAACCCCATTCATAAAATTATATTAAATAATCGTTTCTGATAATAAAAACTGATATTTTTTTAAAGCTTTTCTGTTTTAAACAAACTAGTAAATTATACCCTTAAAAAAGTAAATGGCAATGGTAAAACTCAAAAAGGAATTTAAAAGATTATTTAATGTGTTATGAAAAAAGGCTCAGATTTTCCTGGCGCTTCTGCATCATTTCAATGAATTTACTGACAAGGCCGGGGTCAAACTGCTTTCTTGCAAATCTTTTCAGTTCCCGAAGAGCCTCATCAGAATTGACGGGCTTTTTATATGCTCTGCCGTAAACCATTGCATCATATGCTTCAGCTATTGCAATAATTCTTGAAATCAGGGGAATTTTACTCCCTTTTATGCGGTAAGGATAACCGGTTCCATCCCAGTTTTCATGATGCGCAAGTATTGCATCCGCTATCTGCGATAGCTGGGTTGAAGATTTTGCAATCCTGAATCCGATTTCAGGGTGCATCTTCATTATTTGCCATTCGCTCTCTGCAAGTTTTGATTTTTTTTTGAGTATGTTTTTCTTAATTGCAACTTTCCCTATATTGTGGAAATCGGCAAGAAGGGCAAGATTGTCTGTTTCCGGTTTGGACAATTTTATAAATTTTGCAAAATCAAGGACAAGTTTTTTTACTCTTTCAGCCGATTCTGCTGATTCATAACTTTTAGCGCTCAGCTTTTTCTTTATTGAGGATATTATTGCATTGGATACTTTTTTACTCTGTATGAGCTTTTTCTGTTTCATCAAATCCTCTGCTTTTTTGACAACAGCATAAATATTTTCAGAAGGTTTTTCCTTAATTGCATAACCTAGCGAAATATTTAAAGGTATTTCTCCGGAAGCAAGCTGCCTGCTTTTTGACTCAATTCTTAAAATTATTTCCTGTACGCCATTTATATCTGTTTTGGGCAGAAGTATTACAAATTCATCTCCTCCCCATCTAGCAAGAATATCCTCTGCGCGGCATGAATCTTTTAATATTTTTGCAGTGCTTTTTAAAAGTTCGTCCCCCTGTTTATATCCAAAAGCATCGTTTACCAGCTTAAACCCGTCTATATCCCCAATTAGAACACTCAATGGAAGCTGTCTGGTTGTATTAAGCCTCTGAAGCTCTTCATCAAAATAGGACCTGTTATAAATGCCTGTCAGATTATCATGAAAACTTAAGTAAAGAAGTTTTTCTTCCGCACTTTTCTTTTCGGATATGTCGCGCAAAATAAGGGTGGTAAAAACACCTTTTTCAGACTCCCAGCCGGAAGCCGAAATTCCAAGAGCAATTTTTTCGCCTGATTTTTTCCTGCCCAGCACTTCAAAGAATTTATCTTTTGTCCTGTTTTTTACTTTATCATTAAAGGAAAGTATATCCTGCGGCAGTATATGGCTTATTGATCTTCCAAGTATATCGGCAGAAGTGCAGCCAAACATTTTTTCAGCAGCTTTATTGAAATATACTGCCCTTCTTCTTGAGTCAGTCACTATTATTGCATCTGCAACAATATTTGAGAGTGAATAGAATATGTCATCAAGCAGAAGTTCCCTTTTTTCCAGCCTGAATCTGGGCGTTATTTTTCTTACAGATTCCCGGGTATTATTTGGGTTCATATTTTAAACATTCACATAATTATTAAGGATTTACTTGCTAATAATATAACACAATTTTAAATAAAATAATTCAATAATTTTTGTTATTTTTTCTTTTTAGCCTGGATATAAAGGAGAGAAGATAAATTGCATAACCGGTTTTTAAAACTATGTCTTTGCTTTTTTTAAGAGCAATATTTTTTCCGATGGCTTTTCCGCCCACTGTTACTGATGATATAAAACCGGCAATAGCAGCGCTGAGAAGGGCCTTCTCAAGGTCAGGATTACTGGTTAGAAGCCTGAAAACAATGGCAGCTCCCACAGCTCCGCTGATAATACCACATATATCCCCTACAACATCATTGCAAAAGTTTGATACCCTGTCCGCATTCTTTAAAAGCTTTGTTGCCTGTTTTGCACCTTTTATCCTGCCTGATGACATTGCATGAAAGGGTGCTTCAGGGGCTGCTGTTACAGCAACACCAATTACGTCAAAAAAAATGCCAATCAGAATGATTATCGTAAGTATTATTAAAGAAATTCATATACTCGCTTTAAGCAATATTGCTTCCGATATTAAGCTCAGGGCAACTGCAAGGAAAAAAGTCCATAGTGTTATGGCTATAATCCAGTGCTTTATCCTGTTTCTGGACTTTTTTAACTTCACCAAATAAATCCTTTACAAAGGGATGGCAATGCGATAAGTAAACTTTGCAGTTTAGGTCCAGTAGGATTTCCCAAACAGGTACTGAGTGTTACCACCCGAGCGGTTTCCCTTTAAACCGTTTCTATAGCGTCACCGCATATAGGACTGGATTGCCACTAAAACCACACTGTAATCCCTACCGCATTTCTCATAAAGAGAACAGTCTAGGGGCTTTCCCCGACAGTCTTGCTGCCACTAGCCTCTTTAGCAATTACAGGTTTCCGGCCAGATACATTGTAATACTGTTGAGCTCATACAACATTACAGTTCGCAAGAAGCCTTTCCCCTGTATCACGCAAGGCAGGCTACACTGCAACGCCTATCAAGCATTTGCAGGTTACCTTCAAATGCTGCTTTTTTACATTTGAAGTCTCCACGGAAACTGGGTCCACGCCCATATGCCATTATGGATCGCCCACTTTCCTTAACCCCCAGGATCAACCCCCGACTGGGCGTCAGCAGCCAATCCCAGGGACTTCATACGTACGCCCTTGACGGATTTTTAGCCCCGTCTTCATGACGGCAAGTACTGACTAGAATACTGCGCCATCCAAAAAAATTTTAAATTCCTGCCAAATCCTGCAATAAATTCCTGCTTTTAAAATCAGAGTAATTCACAGGATACGGATATATTATATCATAAAAAATGTCAAGGAATTATTAATTGCTGGTTTAGGTGTAAATTACATATTTTTTCAAATCATGAACAGCATAAAAATTTTTATTGAATTAAGCAAAAAATTCTTGTATATTTCAGTTTGATTTGCTATATAGATACAATACAAAAATAGCAAATTTACTATTTTATAAGAAAGGATGCCTAATGGAAGTAAGAATAGACGAAGAACTTTGTACAGGTTGCGGACTTTGTGAAGAAACCTGCCCGGATATCTTCAAAATGGATGAAGATAAGGATATAGCAGTAGTTATAAAAACAGATTATGATGAGTATGACGAAGAGTGTATCCAGGAAGCAGTAGAAAGCTGCCCGTCCGAAGCAATTTCCACCGAGTAATTTTATAAAATATTTTTGAATAAATAACCCTGAAGCAATAATTTGCGGCAGGGTTATTTTTACTCATACGGCCTGGCGCTTGTAGCGTTTTCAGTTATTTTTTGAATAATACAGGCTCTGAAGTTTTCTTCCCATGCTGAAATACATATCATTTGCATAGCCCAGTACATTCATTTTTTCAATATCCGGTTCACCGCTACCGTCAATAAATCTGTCATCAATATGAGTGTTTATGACTTCTGCAAAAAACACTTCATGAGCGCTCATCACGCTTGAACTTTTCACAACGCATTCAAGACATATCGGGCATTCCTTTATAAGGGAAACATCAATTTTATCTGCTGCAAATTTTGTAAGTTTTGTCATTTCAAACTTATCGACTTTATTTCCATGGGTGTATCCACACATATCAACCTGCTTCATCATATCAACTGTTGCAATGCAAAGGCCGAATTCTTTTCTTTTTCTTATTATATTTGCCGAATATTTTTCCTTACCTATAGTTATATTTACCATATGCGGCCTGTATTCAACTATACCCACCCAGGAAAGAGGTATTATATTATCTGTTGAGCTGTTTTCTTTTTCTGCTCTGCACGTTGCAAGAGTTACAGGCAGGGGCAATACAAGATTTGAAATCTTTTTTAATGCCGTCATGTTTACCTCTCTTTTAGTTGATTTTAATTCTCAATCATTTATTTATATAATTTTAATAGATTAGAATGCATTGCGTTAAACTTTTTTTATTATAATACAAAAAGAATTTATAATTAAGGCAATTTATTGCATCGCCGGCAGTTAAAGCTACTGATGATTATTAAGATTGCTATACCCGTGGGTTAATCTTTTACCAAAACATGGTAAGCTAATATATTGAAATCTATAGTCAAAAAAAGCAGGGAAAGGTTTAAAATGAAAAAATATCTGATTGGGGTAGATGTCGGCACCACTTCGATAAAAACAATAATCTGTAATGCTTTAGAGTATAAAGTAATAGCTTCATCCAATTCTGCGCATCATCTTTTATCTCCACACCCCGGATGGGCAGAAGAAAATCCCGAAGACTGGTGGTCAGGAGTTAAATTGACAATTAAGGAGTGCTTGACAAAAACCGGAATAAATCCAAAAAATATTGCAGGCTTAGGAATTACAGGTATGTGCCCGGCATTTATTCTGCTTGATAAAAAAGGTAATGTATTAAGGCCTTCAATACAGCAGAATGATGCAAGGACATATAAACAAATAAATTATATGCGAAAAGCAATAAATGAAGATGAATTCTTCAGTATCACTGGATGCGATATTAATCAACAAATGATAGGCCCTAAAATCCTTTGGGTCAGGGAAAATGAGCCGGAACTTTTTAATAAAACTGATATGATTCTTGGTTCCTGGGATTATATTATTTATAAACTGACAGGAAAATATTCTGTCGATCCTAATTGGGCGCTTGAAGGCGGCCTGTACGATATTAATCAGAAAAAATGGTCCGGCAAATTGCTTGAGATTGCAGGTGTAGACAGCAGCTATTTTCCCGATATTTACCAGCCCGCTGAAATAATTGGCAGAGTGAACCAGACTGCTGCAAAGGAACTTGGCCTTGAAACTGGAACTTTGGTAGTTGCATGCACAACTGACTCAATGACATCCACTTTTATGGCAGGAGTACAAAACGAGGGGGATTTGCTGCTGAAATTCGGCGGAGCCGGAGACATACTTTTCTCTATTGATAAACTTATAACTGACAAAAGACTATTTATTGATTATCATGTCATTGAGGGTAAATACATTTTAAACGGTTGTATGGCTTCAAGCGGATCTCTGCTTAAATGGTTTATACAGCAATCTTTTGATGAAAGTACCGTCAATTATGAAAAGCTTGATCTTATGGTTGAAAAAATAGAGGCCGGTTCGGAAGGTCTTGTGCTGCTGCCTTATTTTATCGGTGAAAAAACACCTATATTTGACGTACTTGCAAGAGGAGTTATTTTTGGTCTTACTCTGCACCACACCAGGTACCATATTTATCACGCGCTGCTTGAAGCTATAGGTTACGGCTTTTATCACCATATTGAAGTCTTCAGGGAGTTGGGATTTGAACCAAAAAGAATCATTGCAACAAATGGCGGAGCTTTGAGCAAGATTTGGGGCAGGATTATAAGCAACATAATTGGATATCCCATTAACTACCTCAACGTAAATCCTGGTTCATCCATGGGAGCGGCATTTGTAGCTGGAATGGGCGCCGGTTGTTTTAAAGATTGGTCTGAGGCTAAAAACTTTACTGATATATCCGATACAATTTACCCTGATAAAAAAGCACATGAAAAATACAAAAAGTATTTTAATATATATAAAAAACTTTATTTAAGGTTAAAGGATGTTTTTGTAGAATTAAATGAAGCCATAGAAAAAGGGTAAATAACTTTTGTACAATTCAAATACAGACACTTTGTTGTCAGTTTTATTACTACAGCGAATAATAAAATACAGGTACAGATTATTTTTTAGCCTCTTTTCTTTAGCTGCTGCTTTTTAAAATTTCGCCCACAGCTCCTCCGGGATGTATAACTGCAAACTGCTTTCTATTAAAACCTTTTTGCTTCATCATAAGCACCATAATAGCGTCAAAAACCGCAATCATGCATGTACTGCTTGAAGTGGCAATCATATTAAGAATATCAGCTTCCCTGTCTGTTTTTACTATTATTGCAAGATCTGCCTCTTTGGCAAAATCATTATCAATACTCTCGGTAACTGCAATGATCTTGACTTTTTTATGTTTCAACACAGGTATAGTTTCCAGCATTTCACGGGTTTTGCCTCCTTTTGAAAATGCTATTGCCAGATCGGTCGCCTGCACTGCGCCTAAACCTCCGTGCAGCCCTTCTTCAGATGTTAAAAAAAATGATGGTATTTCAATGCAGGAAAAGTTATGCGCGATTTTTCTGGCAATAATACTCGAATTGCCGGCGCCCATTAATATCACTTTACCTTTATTTTTTACGCACTCATTGACCATTTCAACTGCTTTTAATATTGAGTCAACATCCATTCTGTTTTTTAAATCAGAAAGGGCTTCGATTTCATCGTCAATGACTTTATGCAGTATTTTTTTGCTCTCTTCTTTGTTCATTTAAACCTCCTGTAAAAAAATTTTTGCATTATAAAAATCAAGCATTATTGCACCATCTGTAAGCAAAGACTGCATAGGTCTTTGCGCATTTAATCAGTTCCTCTATTGGTACAAACTCATTTGGTCCGTGTATAGACATATTCAGGCCGCCCGGTCCAAAGACAATTGAACTTACACCTTTTTCCTGCAAAAAAGTACCGTCACAAACTGCTCTGAATGAAGAGTAAATGGGCTGCTGATTTAAAACATCTTTGTATGTTTCTTCTATTAGCCTGACTCCAGGGTGCTCCATGGGTGTTTTAAAAGGCCTCCAGTGCTGTATTGTAGGGTATATAAATTCCGGCGGGTTTGCGCTGAGCCATTCATCGGTTGCTGCAAGGTGCATAATCTTTTCTTTAATGCTCATAGCCACGTCTTCCTCTTTTAGCCAGTTCGGATACCATACATTAAATATAATATTGGCATAACCGCTGACAGCTCCTATATACTGCCCTCCTGTAATCTGCGCAGGGGTAATTGTGAAAAACCCAAGTCCCTGATTATCCATAGGTATGGGATATCCGCCGCTGTTTGTGGTGGCAGTTTTCCATTTGTGTGAGTTTTCCCATTCAATCTTTTGCATCAACATGATAAATGCTATTTCTTTATCTATCGCATCCACACCAATTTCATAACCTGAAGGAATGCCAAATCTCTGGGGAAAAAGCACCTGGTTCCTTGCAGCGCAGTGAGCCTCTTTTCCCAAAATTTTAAGCTCAAAAAGAAAATTGCCGCTACTTTCTATATGAATTTCACAATTTGAAGGCTCCCCAATAACTGCAAAAGCTGGCTTATAACCCCTCTCCAGGGCAAGCGCAGTGCCGATAGTCTGGCCCTCCTGCGATTCTTCTCCAACTGCAGACATCACATACAAATCATTTTTTAAATTAACTTTTAAATCTTTTAAAATCTTTGCTGCAAGCACCATGGAGGCAAGCCCTCCTTTACAGTCACTCGTGCCTCTGCCATAAACTTTGCCATCCCTTACAGTGGCCTTGTATGGATCACTTTTCCATTTTTTTAACTCTATGTCTTTTACAGGTACAACATCAGCATGAGCATTCAACATCAGCGGGCTTTTGCTGGATGATCCCTCTATTACACCTAATACATTGGGTCTGTGACCATCATTTTTTGCAGATATTTTCTCCACTCTGCTGAATCCTGATTTTAGCATATCATCATAAATGAAGTTCTGCAGTTCTGTCTCCCTGCCTGTATCCGGAACGCCTTCGTTTTCTGAAGGAAAACTTACAAGATTTCCAAGATATTCCAGTAATTCATTTTTTCTTTCCTCAACCTGGTCTATTATCTGTTTTTCAATTTCTTTCATATAACACCTCTTAAAATAAAAGTGGTAAATGGAGCTTAGACACTTCCGGAAACCGTTTTATTAAGACATAGAAGGAATGGAATCTGCATAATTTTCTATCAAGTCTAACGGTTATTTCTATTGTAATCAAAACAAAAAAACAAAACAACATATAATTATGCGGTTTACAGAAAATATAAAATAATTAATTTTAGATAAACTTATTTGTGGTAAAATTAATACCTGTAAGTTTATTTTTTACAAGATTTATAGCTAAAATAATATCTAAAAACATTGAACATGTAGATTCAAATGAAGCATATAATTAATAAAGATAAGTATAATTTTTTGTTTTCAAAATCAATTGAACCTGCAGCTTTTGCAAATGCTAAAGATGATGTAGTTTTTCATACAAGAGATGCCCATAACGAAACAGTCCCTTCAGGAAGAGACGTTGTTTTCCCAGATATGGAGCTTAAAGACTGCAATCCTGTTACGGGTCCGGTATTTATTAAAAACGCTATGCCTGGCGATATTCTTGCAGTTGAGATTAAAAAAATCAAATTGGCTCCGCAGGGTTTTGTGCCCTCAAGAAAAGATATGGGCATTATCCATGGCATACCACCTGGAAATCTGGCGAGAAATCTGAATATAAGCAATAATTTAATAGACTTTTCTGAAGAAATAAAAATTCCCGTTCGATCCATGGTCGGCACAATCGGAGTTGCGCCGCCGGCAGATGCAATATACAGCTCAATGATAGGTGTACATGGCGGAAACATGGATAATAATGATGTCAGGGCAGGCTCTATAGTTTATTTTCCTGTTTTTGCTGAAGGCGCCCTGCTTTCCATGGGAGATGTCCATGCAAGCATGGGGGACGGGGAACTTACTTCAGGCGGAATAGATATAGGCGCAGAAGTCTCGGTTGCTGTAGATATTATTAAAAATAAAACCATTAAAAGGCCGCTTATTGAAACAGATGATTTTATTATTGTTACAAGCAATGCAATGGATTTTTATGAAGCCAACAGAATAGCTGTGAGAGAAATGATGGACCTGCTTTGCAAAATTTATGAAATCAGTAAAGTCGAGGCATACTGGCTTATCAGCATCTGCGGCGATTTAAAAATTTCTCAGGCTTTTGATTGTGAGATAGGGCTGTCTTTAAGGCTTTCAATTCCAAAACTTGGGAGACTAAAGGGTAACAAGGTTTTTAAATATTTATAAAGGCGGTGCAGTTCTTGTGACTATTGGAAAAGATAAAAAGAGATACTTAATCCATTGCGATCTTGAAGGCGTAAGCGGAATTGTAAATTATGACCAGGTAAATCCTTCAAAGCCATTGTATGAACAGGGTAGAAAAATTTTTAATGAAGAACTTTTAAGCCTGGTAAAAGGGTTGCACGAATCTGGCGCTGATGAGATATACGCGTATGACCACCATTACTTTGGTACAAATATTGATATTTTCAAAATGCCCCGGTATGTGAAAATTATATGCGGGAAACCTTTATATAAATATAACTGGATTGGCAATAAGGATGAATCATTTACAGGAGTTATACTGCTGGGCCTCCATTCCAAAGCAGGCACGCCCGACGGCTTGCTTGCGCATTCATATGAACATGATATAAAAGACATCAGAATAAATAACTGCTCGGTAGGCGAAATAGGCATGGAGGCTGCGATTGCGGGCGACTTTGGTACACCTCTGATTTTAATAACTGGAGATTCAAATGGAGTTGAAGAAGCCGGAGAAATGATAAAAAATATTGAAAGCGTTACAGTTAAGCGTTCGCTGTCAAAAACAGGGGCAATTTGCTATCCGCTAGAATATACAATTTCAAAAATATATAATGCTGCAAAAAAAATTGTAAAAAATCCGCCGGATGTCGACCCTGTTAAATTTGAGCCGCCTGTATTGCTTGAGGTAGAACTATATAATACAGATTTTCTTGATAAAATGAGAAAAAAATTTGGAGATTGTTTTGAAAAAAACAGCAATGTTATTAAGATAATAAAAAATAGCGTACTTGACGCATGGTCTGATTATATATTAAAAAAACTGTCTGTGATTTAGACTTTCTATGGAAAAGACTTGATAATATTTTGTACTTCTAATTTGAATGTCTTGTAAGAAAAGATTTTTTTATGAAAGAAAATTTAAAAGATTATGCTAAAATCGGCCTGGTTTATCACCTTCTGTATCCGGATTGCGCAGAAGATCCGCTGTATCATATAAAAACTTTGACTGAATTTATAAATATTTATGATATTGAAACATTTGACACTATAATGCCGTTTAACCGCAAATACAGAAAACAGCTTGAGCCTATTTTAAAGAATTGCGGTAAAGAAATAGTTTTTAATAATCACCTTTCTCTGCTTAAAAAGATAGATATTTCTTCTGACTCTTATGTGGATTATGAAATTGCCCTGTTGGTTTTTAAGGACCAGATTAGCGTTGCAGGAAGTATTGGAGCAAAGGGATATCTTTTCACTTCAGGAAGTAATGTTGATAAAAAGCGCAGAAAGGCTGCAATTAAAAAATTCAAAGATTTCTGCAGATGGTTCTGCAGCAGGCTTTCAAAATATAGGATTGTCGCAATGATAGAACCTTTTGATACTGATGTAGACAAAAAGTTTTTAATTGGCCCCACTGAAGAATGCGCTGAGGTAATCGATTCTCTTGGAATTGAGAATCTTGGCATAGAACTTGATTTTGCCCATGTGCCTCTGCTCAGAGAGAGTTTTTATGGTGCTGTAAAAAATACGCATAAATTCCTTAAAAGAGTGCATCTTGGCAATTGCGTACTTAAAAATTCTGACAGCAAATGGTATGGAGACAAGCATCCTCCAATAGGAATTGAGGGTGGGGAAATAAATACAGAAGAAGTTGCCGGGATATTGTCTGCGCTTTTAAAATTCGGTTATCTGAATAAAAAGACCCGTAATCCGCTTGTACTTGAAATAAGACCATTTGACAATATGAGCCAGGCGGAAAGCGTTGCCGATAATTTAAAAAAAATTGAGCAGGCCTGGCAAATGATTTAATTTTTAACGGGTCCGCACTACTTGATTCTTTAAATATAATATAATAACATAAAATAGTTATTTACTGAGCTTTATTTTGTTACAACATCTTTATTGAATGCTTTTATATAAGCGGCACTTTTATTTTACTGTAAATCACATACTATGGAGGGATTATAATGACCGAATTTAGTGGTTTTGATAAAACTTTCAGTCTTGCAGGCAAAGTTGCGCTC
>JACVJB010000009.1 GCA_015711775.1 Actinomycetota bacterium
GACTTAAGGAATAAAAATAAATCGTGCTATTATTGTATATATGTATTTGAAAAAATCAAGAAATTTTTTAGGCAAAACGATCAAATTCTATCATGAAATCAGGATTTTTTAGCCTATTATCTTTATTACGGCCTGAGCAGCTTTTTTACCAAGCTTTTCAAGCTCGTCTTTTTCATAATGAACGCCATCAGCGTCGCTTGTTTTTATTATTTCTGCCGTGTCCAGGAAATGACAATTATACAGTTTTGCAGTTTTTGCATAATGCGCAGCAAGATTTTTTGAATTGTGAATGCTGCTTTCATTAAAAATACCGGAAAGGTAAGTAAGTCTGCCAAGCGGCGGCGGGCACATTATAAGCACTTCCGGTGCATTGCCCTGCGGACCGCTTCCGCTTTGCTGCACCATATTAATCAGAACTCCCATGCTCATTGCTATTTCAAAAGCATTTACGCAAAACCTTGCTTTTAAATCATTTGTCCCGAGCATAATTATCACTAGATCAATTGGCGCATGGGACTCAAGGCATGCCGGCAAATAACGGCTCCCGTTTTTATGCGCGCCTTCTACAGGGTCATCCCATACTGTGGTTCTGCCGTTTAAACCCTCTTCTATAATCAGATATTCTGCGCCAAGTTCCCTTTCCATTACTCCTGCCCATCTGTCTGCCTTAACATACCGGTAATTTGGCGCAATAAACGGCGAGCTCAAAAGATCAAAATTAATCGGCCTGGTGCCATGCGTATTGGAATCTCCAAAACAAAGAACTGTCTTCATTTTTAAAACCACCCTTTCATTTCTCTTAAATAGCAGCAAATAAAAAATCTGCTGCATAATTTTTACACACAAATAATGATATTATAAATTATTTGCCGGTGTTTGCATTAATTATTTATACTCTATTTTAGAAATGATATTGATTTATTTTTAAAAATGTGGGAACATATTTATGCTTTTAAATAATTATGATTTTATATAAATTATATGTAAGGGAACAGTTATTAAAAAGATATCTTTATCTGCTATTATTTTTATCATTACAATTGCAACTCTCTGCTTCTTTAACACACCACATGCAATTGCAGCAGATACTTCCATTACAAATAATGAAACTAAGGCTCCATTTATAATGCCTCTTGAAGGAAAAATACTTGTGTCATTCAGGCAGGAATACCTTGATGAGCGGCAGCAGGTTAAAAGAAAACATACCGGCATTGATATTGGAGGAAATCCTGGTGATTACGTTATTGCGTCAGCAAACGGCATTGTCAGCTACTGCGGTTTTTCCCCTATAGGTGGCCGCACAATTGTTATAAAGCACAATGAAAAAATAAGGACAACATACCTGAATTTGAGCCAGATTTACGTACAGCCGGGTTTTTTTGTAAAACAGGGCCAGGTAATTGCAGCAATAGGCGCAGGGGATGATCCTTCAAATTCAGAGGACCATCTGCATTTTGGAATAATATATGACGAAAAATACCTTGATCCTCAGGATGTTATTAAAATAGACTACAGCAGTATTTCAAAATATATAAAGCTTAAATACGTAAAACCTTCCCTGTATGTTCAGACATCAAAATAGGTTTCAAGGCTTTTTATTTCCTGGGAGAGCTTGTTGTCAATTTCGTCCCTGGCTCCGCCAAAAACAATCACATTTAAAGTAAGCTTAATTTTTTCAAATGTCTTTTTAAGTATACCGTCCACTTTTGGGAGCTGATCAAGATCAAAGACACTGAGCTGCAGATAATCTTCGCCATTTGTGGTGCTTATGAATTTAATATGTCCAAGCTGGTAGCACCCGTCATCTTTTAAAAATGCTACCACGTTCAAAGCCAGTTCTTTTATTCTTTTTATAAAATCTTCTTTGCTTATGGGTTTTGGAAATGTGATAGTAACGTTTCTGCTTAGAATTATTGAGTTTTGCCCAGGCATATAAAAAATACCTTTGATAGATTATAAAAGTTATATGAAAAATCTTTTAGTCATTCAAGGCTCTTTATTTTATCACTTTTTACTGCCAAGTCAAAACATGTGAAGTATTTTCCTGATTAATATGAATTTATGGTTAAACGCCTGCATTTCTTGACAAAACCGGTAAAATCAGCCTTAGCAGCTATGAAATGCCGGCAGCGGCCACGGCAGCGCCAAGCATAGCAGAGTTTTCAACTTTCTTTATCTCATAATGAATGCCTGATTGACATCCTGTAAATCTGCTTTCGGCCAGCGTATTTTTAAGACAGCATTCCACCCTTGTTTTAAAATTATTCATTCTATAAAAACTGCTTCCCTCGGCAATAATACAGACCGGATAGCATGGGTTAAATCCCCTGCAGGTTTTTATTAAGAGCGCTGCAAGAACTATTGAAGTAAGTAGTGCCGCTCTTTCAATTAAATTATCAAACAATAAATATAAAATTACTTTGTCTTCACTGTCCAGTTTATCATGGAGTGTTGCAAACAATGATGAGCGGGGAAAAAAATCAAGATACGCATCAATCTCTTTTGATTCAAGGGTTTGGATATTTCCAAGAATTTCGCATAATCGGCCTGAGAAAAGCTTTTCTTTTGCTGCAGTTTTTATTACTTCAGTTGCAAGACCCCCAAGATATGCGCCTGAAAACATTTTCTCAAAAGTGCCTTCACCCGGATTTATCGTCCCTGCATCAAAAATCTCATCGATTTTACCTCTGGGCCCTCTTGAAAAATTTCCGGCTTCTATGTTAATTAACTGACAGCTGCCGATGCCTGTTTTATAACTGTCTTTTATTTTTAAAATATTTACGTTTTTCTCAATATAACAGGCATTCATTCCTGTCCCAAGGACAAGCCCTATATAGCCGTCATACTGTCTTTTGCCAAATGCTGCAATTCCGGAAAGAAGAACGGCCGGAGTATCATTGAGAAGCACTATCTTTTTATTTTTCAAGCCTGTTCGTTCTGCTAATTTCTCAAGCAGATTTTTACCGATAAGTTCGCCTTCCACTTCAGGAGCTCTTACTTCTTTGGTAAAATACAGCAGCCTTCCATCCATGTCAGGATAAATTTCTATGGGGTATGAAAAGACAAAACCTATGCTGCTGCTTTCGTTTATTATCTCTTTTATATTATCAGCAATTGCATTAAAAAACTCTTCTTTTGAAGCTATGCCCGCAGTTCCGGGCATAGCAGTTTTATTAATATTTCCTACAACAGGGCGCAAGCCCCTGTCAAATGAAACCACAGCAGACCTCAGGTTAGTTCCTCCTGCATCAAGAGCTATTACAGGTTTTTTTGTATCAATTCTGCTGGCGCTAAGGTAAGTGGGAAGCATTTTCAGGGAGCTTTTCTTCTCCGGGTCCAGGCCTGCCTGCATTTCTTCAAGAAAGAGCTTAACATACTTTTTAACATTTATGTCTGAATGCTTTATTCCATAGCTGCTCAAAAACGCGCCTGTTTCCTCTTTCAGTCTATTTATTTTGCGGTAGTCTTTTAAATAGGACATTTTTGCCTGCAGTCTATTTAATATATTTTTTCAGCATTTTTTCAAACTTCTGCACCTCTTCAGGCATTATTGAATATGTGTGTTCAGGGGCGGGAAACTTTGACTGCTGAACGTCATCAATATACTCTTTGAGAGCATCAACTATTATTTTTGCAACATTGGCATACTTTTTAACAAATTTAGGAGTAAATGCCTCAAAATACCCCAGTATATCTCCACAAATCATAACCTGGCCGTCAATATCTGCGCCAGCGCCAATCCCAAGTACCGGGATTTTAACAATATTCCTTATTGCGCCGGCAAGCTCCGGAGGTATTGCTTCTACAAGAAGCATTCTTGCGCCGGCTTTTTCCACAGCAATTGAGTCAGCAATAACAGCTTCAGCAGATTCTGCAGTTCTGCCCTGCGCTTTAAAACCGCCAAGCGCTGCAGAGGACTGTGGAGTCAGCCCCACATGGCCAATAACAACTATGCCGGCATCAGCAATTGCGCTTATTTTTGACGCAACTCTTATTCCGCCTTCAAGTTTTATTGCATCCATGCCGGCTTCCTTAACAAACCTTACAGCATTATTTACTGCATCTGCATCACTTGCATGATAACTTCCGAAAGGCATGTCCCCGACAACAAAAACATCAGGCGCTCCCCTCCTTACAGCTTTACAGTGAATAATGCATTCATCCATTGTAACGCCAACCGTTCCTTCGTAACCGTAAACAACCATGCCGAGGGAATCACCAACAAGTATCATGTCAATACCTGCCTGCTGCGAAAGACTGGCTATCGGATAATCGTATGCAGTTATCCAGGTTATTTTCTTTCCCTGGCTTTTCATTTCATAAAAATTGCTTAGAGTAAGTTTTTTTGCTGACATTTTAAATCCTTCCCGATTTTAAAAGAATAATGTTATCATATATTTTAATAAACTTTTCCTAAAAAAAGAGAACTGTTCCCATGTCTGCTGCCAGGTTTTTCCTAAAATTTTTTTCTGCTGCGGCTTTTAAGGGCTCTTCTTACCTCAAGGTCAGACTCCTTTTTCTCAATATCCCTTCTTTTATCACTTTTAAGCTTTCCTTTTGCAAGAGCGATCTCCACTTTTACATGTGAGCCTGATATATATACGCTAAGCGGCACAAGCGTAAGGCTTTTATCTGTCATCTTGCCTGTAATTTTTATTATTTCGCGTCTGTGAAGAAGAAGTTTTCTTACTCTTGCAGGCCTTATATCTTCAGCTCTACTATTTATATATGGAGATATATGCATATTGTGCAAAAAAATCTCTCCGCTTTTAATCCTTGCAAAACTGTCCTTTAAATTTATTTTACGCTCCCTGACTGATTTTACCTCACATCCTGCAAGCACTATACCTGCTTCATACTTGTCAAGAATTAAAAAATCCCTGAAAGCTTTCTTATTCTGGGCTATAAGCATCCGGCCGCTATCTTTTATTTTATTTGCCAATTTAAATATATTCCTGTTCTTTAGTTTATCCGGCTACTGCCGTCATAAATTAATTACATGAACTGGTAATTTTATGTTATTTAAGGATTATTTACACATATTATATTACAGGACGGCCTAAAAAAGAGTAGCGTTGCCTAAAGTATACTGTTTATTGCCCGGTTTTTTTGTTTATCAAATTCTTTATTTCTTCAACAGCCCTGTTAAACTGTGTATCCTCAGTATCTTCAGGAGTAAGCATAATCTCGATATCGGGCTGTATTCCCGTACCGTCAATTGTTATTCCTGAGGGCAGATAGTATTTTGCAGTAGTGTACTTTATCCCGCTTCCATCAGGAAGCTCATTTAAAATCTGCACCGTACCTTTGCCGAAGCTTTTTTCACCAATCAGCACTGCCCTTCCATGATCCTTAAGCGCGCCGGCAGCAAGTTCTGCAGCGCTTGCAGAATACCCGTTTATAAGCACTACTACAGGTAAATCAGTGTAACCTCCCCTGCCAGCTTTAAATTCTTCATATTTATCAGAATTATTTGACCTTCCGCGAACGCTTACAATTATCCCTGAGTCAAGAAACAGGTCGCAGAACTGCACTGCATCATCCAGAGTTCCGCCAAGATTGTTTCTTAAATCTATTATGATGCCCTTTATAGCGCCGGAGCCGTTTTTACCTGTAATTTCCTTTAACTTTTCTTCAAGTTTTTTTGCCCCATTTTCCTGGAAATCCACATATTGTATATAAAGAATATTGTCCTGTACTACAGTTGCATAAAAGTTCGGCACATAAAACCTTCTCCTTGTTATGATAAAATCGATTCTTTTATTGTCAGACGGTCTAAATACCGTTATTATCACATCAGTTCCTTCAGGCCCTTTAATCAATGCAACGACCTGATCAAGCGCCTTATCTTTTATTTCGATCCCGTCAACCGCAGCGATTATATCGCCTTCAGCAAGCCCCTGTTCAAATGCGGGAGTACCCTCTATTACATTTATTATAAGAACCTGGCCTTCTTCATCTGCCGTAACAATAACGCCTATGCCGCTCATGGTTCCGCTGTAGGATTCAATTATCTTTGAGTATTCTTCAGACGGAAAATAATCAGCGTACCTGTCTTCCAGACTTGCAAGTATACCCTCGATTGCAGCATCAGCAAGCTCTTTTTCAGTTTTTTTATTAATTGCATTCGCAAGCACATATTTAATAGTCTGCTCTATGGATTTTATACCCTTGCTTCCAGAGTTTGCTGAATCTGCAGATCCGGTATCCTTTTGAGCGGTTGATGCAGCAGGCTTAATAAAATCAGCAAGATAATCCTTTGCTTCACTGAAATTAATGCCCAGAAGAAATCCGCCTGCAAGTAGTACAAGCGCCAGAAAAAATGCAAAAACAGCTATTAAAATATTTTTTTTCATCTGTGATGTCCTGTTAAAAATTTACCAAGTTTGTTTATACCGGAATTCTGTGCATCATCCTCATCACTCCAGGTACTGCATCGGATTCTGAGCGCCACCGTTTATTCGCACTTCAAAATGCAGGTGGGGCCCTGTTGACCAGCCGGTTGAACCGACAAGCCCTATTACCTGTCCCCTTTCAACTCTCTGGCCCGCTGATACCAGAATTCTTGAAAGATGTGCATACCATGTAGCAAAGCCTCCGCCATGATAAACCATAATCGAATATCCGTATCCGCCGTCATATCCGGCATGTATTATTTCGCCTCCGTCTGCTGATTTTACCAGAGTTCCGCTGGGCGCAACTATGTCAATGCCTGAATGAAACCTGTTGTAACCGAATATCGGGTGCATTCTGTAGCCAAACCCGCTTTTTAACCTGCCTGCTACGGGCCACATGAACTTACCTCCTGGAGCATTTCCGTATTTATAGCTTTCAAGAATCCTTGATATCTCAGCTTCTTTTATCTCAAGGTCCTTTTCCATGGCAATAAGAGAATTCTTATTTGCCCTGGTCTTTGCAAGCAGGCTGTTTTTTTCATCATATATTGCTTCTATTTCACCCTGTTTTTTTTCAGCCTGGGCAACAAGCTTTTCTATCTCAGTTTTTTTATCTTTCTGTTTTTCGCGCAGATCAAGTATACCTTTTTTTATATTAAGGTTTGCAGTTCTCTTGTCTTTAATCTCATTTAATATATCTGCATCCCGCTGCGCCAGTAGATTCATAAGTTTGATTCTTGATACAAGCTCCAAAAAATCCTCAGCTTTTAAAAGTATCTGCAGTATATTTCCATCACTTTTCTTATAAATTGCAGCAATTCTTGAATTTAAAATAGCCGTTTTTGCATCAAGTTCTTCTTCAATTTTCTTGAGGTCCTGTTCCTTCAGAACAAGCTCTACTGTAGTTTTATCCATATCGCTTTTTGCCTCAGATAAACTGTCATTTAAACCATCAAGCTGTGAAAGGGAATCAAGAAGAACTGTTTCAACATCTTTAACTTCTGCAAGATATGCGCTTTCCTGCTTTTTAACTTCCTCAATTTTTTTCTGGGTTTGCTCGCGATCCTTTTTTACCTGTTCAAGCTCTTCATCAAGAGTCTGGGCATACAGTGTATTGCCACTGTTTTTAACCTGCAGATTTAAAAACAAGGCAGGTGCTGACAATAAAATAAACACAAGAGCAAAAACAACTGCAGACCTGCCTGCTTTATTGTAATAGAATTTTTTTATATTAAAACCTTTAAGCATGATATTTATTTATCAGACGCGTATGTATCTCTTAAGCGCAAAGCTGCTGCTTAAAAGACCAATTAACCCTCCCAGCACTATTATTCCTGCATATATATAAAGGATAACATTGCTGCTTCCAAGAATTGCAAGCTCTTTAACCCGCAAAGTATCAATTATTGCCTTTTCTCCTCTTATAAGAAGGTAATTTGACATAAAAAAAAGCATGATAACTGATATGCTGCTTCCTGCAACTCCTTCAAAAAATCCTTCAAATAAAAAAGGAATTCTTACAAACCAGTTTGTTGCGCCGACAAGCTTCATTACTTCAATTTCTTTTCTTCTTGCATGAATTGAAAGCCTTATCGTATTGTATATAAGCACTATGGCTGCAAGCAAAAGCATTATTATAATGAGGAATGCAATAGAGCCTGCAATTGCCGTGATTGAAAAAAGTTTCTGCACATAATTCTGCCCGTAAATGACTTCGTCAACACCGTCTATATACGTGCCGTCTTTTGTTAAAAACCTAAGCGCAATCTGTTCCACTTTTTCCGGGCTTTGAAGCTTTATTTCAAATGAGGCAGGGAGCGGGTTGCCCTGTATTTCCTTTAAAATCTCACTGCCCTCATTGTCCCTCTTAAATTTTTCAAGAGCCTGTTCCTTGGAAACAAAAACAACTTCGGAAACTTCCTCCCAGCTTTTTATCTCTTGTTCAAGATAATCCTTAAATTCCTGCGTTGCATTATCTTTTAGATAAACAGCAACCTCAACCTGGCTTTTAACAGATGCAAGAATTGCCTGCACATCATAAACAATGATAAGAAAAAAACCCACCATAAATAGCGTTATTGCCACAGTGGATATTGCAGTGAAAAACATAAGAAAATTACGGCGCAGACCGGAGAAGGTCTCACCAAAAAAATATTTCGGCCGAAATATCAACTTCCGTAAACTCCTCTCTTCTGATCCCTGATTACTTCCCCCTCTTCAAGCTCAATTACTCTTCGCCTCATGGAATTTACAATATTTCTGTCATGAGTTGCCATTGCCACAGTGGTGCCTATAAGGTTTATCCTTGAAAGAAGTTTCATTATGCCCTCTGAATTGACAGGATCAAGATTACCTGTGGGTTCGTCTGCAAGAAGTATGGGCGGCCGGTTTACAAATGCTCTTGCAATGGACACCCTCTGCTGTTCGCCTGCGGACAACTGATGCGGATATGATTTCATTTTATGCTCGAGTCCCACAAGCTTTAAAACCTGAGGGACCTGCAGCTTTATTACATATCCGGGCCTTCCGATAACTTCAAGCGCAAATGCAACATTTTCAAATACTGTCTTATTCGGCAGAAGCTTAAAATCCTGGAAAACAGAGCCGATATTGCGCCGCAGTTGAGGAACCCTTGAATATTTTAAATTACATACATTGCGGCCCGCAATAAATATAGACCCGCTTGTCACAGGTATTTCCCTTATAAGAAGCTTTATAATAGTGGATTTGCCTGATCCGCTCGGGCCCACAAGAAATACAAATTCGCCTTTTTTTATGCCAATATTAATATTCCTGAGGGCAACAGTTTTATCCTCATATACTTTTGATACGTTTCTGAATTCTATCATGTTCATTTTAACTTATGAGTTTAACCTTTGAGTAATTTTTTTTCAAGGTAACCTTTAATAAATAAATCAATTTCACCGTTTAAAACAGCTTCAACGTCACCTGTCTCCTGTCCGGTTCTGTGATCTTTTATAAGCTGGTAGGGCTGAAGCACATAGCTTCTTATCTGGTTTCCCCAGCCTATATCTTTCTTCTCTCCCCTTACTTTTTCAAGCTCCGCTTCCTTCCTTTTCATTTCAAGTTCATATAGCCTTGATTTCAGTATCTGCATTGCAGTCTGCCTGTTAAGCATCTGGGAGCGCTCATCCTGGCACGTAACAATTGTATTTGTGGGTATATGCGTAATCCTTACTGCAGAATCAGTTACATTTAAATGCTGGCCCCCTGCGCTGCTTGATCTGAAAGTATCTATCCTTAAATCCTCTTTGTTTATTTCTATTTCAACCTCCTCTTCAAAAAGAGGTATGACATCTACAAGGGCAAAAGAAGTGTGCCGTCTTTTTGTTGAATCAAAAGGGGAAATGCGGACAAGACGGTGAATTCCTTTTTCAGATTTTAAAAGACCGTATGCATTTTTTCCCCTTACAGTAAAAGTGACATTTTTTATACCCGCCTCATCGCCCGGCTGGTAATCCACAATTCTATATTTAAATTTTTTTGCATCCATCCATTTTTTATACATCTTAAAAAGCATTTCAGCCCAGTCGCCGGATTCTGTGCCGCCTGCCCCCGGGTGAAGCGTTATAACTGCAGGAAGAGAGTCGTATGGACCGGACAAAACAAGGCTCTCCTCGAGACTGTCAATCTCAAGTGAGAGCGTTTTAAGAATTTGTTTAAGTTCAGACTCAAGTGAGGCATCCTGTCCGTATTGCAGCATTTCAACTGCAGCCTTTGCATTTTCAATGCTGCTTTCAAAGGATGCTATTTTCTCAAGGTCCTCTTTTAGATCATTAATGATTTTAGTAACTTTTGAAGCATTTGAAATTTCATTCCAGAATCCATCTTCAGCTGCCTGATTCTGGAGATCCTCAAGCTTCTTTCTTTTACTTTCCGGGTCAAAGGCAGTCTTTCAGATATAAAAACTTTTCTGTAATCTTATTCAGGTTTTCCTTATAGTCTTCAATCATTGTATACCTCCATTAACTGCCGCAGCATTTTTTGTATTTCTTCCCGCTTCCGCATGGGCAAGGATCATTTCTTCCAATTTTTTCAGATTTTACGGGCTCAGGTTTTGAAGCTTTTGAGCTATCGCCTGCAAATATTTCAGAAGGGCCGCTTGTCTTAATATCTTTAACTGCCATTTCCTTTTCCGGCAGGTCTTTTGTTCTGGCATGGTTTTTTTCATCCGGACCCTTTATAACCACTTTTGCATTAAAAAGCAGCTTAACAGTATCAACTTTAATTTCTTCCATGAGGCCCTTAAAGAGATTGAATGCTTCATGCTTGTATTCAACCAGGGGATCTCTCTGGCCATAGGCTCTCAGTCCGATGCCCTCTTTAAGATAATCCATTTCGAGAAGATGCTCCCGCCACCTGCTGTCAATAACATTTATCATTACAAGTTTTTCAAGTTTTCTTAAAATCTCAGGCGACAGTTCCTTTTCCCTTTCCCGGTAAGCGTAAACAGCCTGCTGTCCAAGAAGCTCTTTTAAATCTGTATGGCGAAGCCTCGGATCCGAAAGCTTCTGCTCTGCTCCCGGCGCTTTTAAAAGGTCGAAAACAAAAACTGACTTGAGAAAACTTCCAAGCTCTTCAAGATTCCACTGTTCGCTGTAGGCGCCGGGATCAACGTATAAATCAACAATGCTTCCTATAGAGTCTTTTATGATTTCCAGCATATAATCCTTCAAATCATCTCCATCCAGTATGGACTGGCGCTTTTTATATATTATCTCCCTCTGTTTGTTCATGACATCGTCATACTCAAGAACATGCTTTCTTATTTCAAAGTTCCTTGATTCCACCTGTCTCTGGGCATTCTCAATTGATTTATTTATAATTGGGTGCTGTATAGGCACATCTTCAGGGAAATTAAACCTTTCCATTACCCATCCAATTCTGTCAGAACCAAAAAGGCGCAGCAGATCATCTTCAAGGCTTAAGTAAAACTGGCTTGAACCCGGATCCCCCTGCCTTCCGCTCCTGCCTCTTAACTGGTTGTCTATCCTCCTTGACTCGTGCCTTTCCGTGCCCAGTACATGCAATCCCCCAAAACCTGTAACTCCTTCTCCAAGAACTATATCGGTTCCGCGACCCGCCATATTTGTGGCAATAGTTACAGCTTTTGGCTGCCCCGCAAGCGCAATTATTTCAGCTTCTTTTTCGTGATGCTTTGCATTCAGCACCTGATGCGGTATTCCCCTTCTTTTAAGCATTGTAGAAAGTCTTTCAGATTTTTCAATGGAGATTGTGCCAACCAGCACAGGCTGCCCCTTTTCATGCCTTTGCGCAATATCTTCGGTAACGGCAGAAAATTTTGCATCTTCCGATTTGTAAATAAGGTCAGGCAAATCCTGCCTTATCATTGGCTGGTTTGTGGGTATAACGACAGTTTCAAGCTTATATATATGTCTGAATTCTTCCGCTTCTGTAAGCGCCGTACCAGTCATTCCGGCAAGTTTTTCATATAGCCTGAAGTAATTCTGTATTGTAATAGTCGCAAGTGTCTGGTTTTCCTCTTTAATTTTTACATGCTCTTTTGCTTCAATTGCCTGGTGGAGCCCCTCGCTATAGCGCCTGCCGAACATGAGCCGGCCGGTAAACTCATCCACTATTAAAACTTAGCCGTCTTTAACCATGTAATC
>JACVJB010000010.1 GCA_015711775.1 Actinomycetota bacterium
AAAAAGCTCAAGCGAGGATTTATATATGTCAAATATTGCAGATGTATATTGAGATGCGGATGTTCTTCTGGTAATAGTTTTAAAATCGGAAAATCTTATCTTTATTGTTACTGTTTTACCTTTATATCCTTGAGAGTAAAGATTTATTGATATTTTCTGGGACAGAAATAAAAGAGTGGACTTTATCGCATTCATATCATCTATATCTCTGGAAAAAGTTATTTCCCTGCCAATGGATTTTGCATCATGAAAGGGGATAACACAGCGATTGTCAATTCCGCATGACATTTCATGCATAAAATTCCCCATAGCCTCGCCGAATTTTTTCCTGAGCACATCAGGCGGCATTTTTGAAAGATCCCCGATTGTCTTTATGCCCATCATATCAAGGGATTTATCTGTTACTCTTCCAACGCCCCATATAAAAGATACCGGAAGCTGTCTTATTTTTGAAATCATCTCCGGGGTGTTTTCAAGCACTGTCAGGCCGTTTGGCTTTCCAAGGCCTGAAGCAAGTTTTGCAAGAAACTTGTTGGGCCCAAGTCCTGCTGAAGATGTCAGGTTTGTCTTTTCGTATATTTCGCCCTTTATTTTTTTTGCTATTTCAAGGCTGCTGCCAAAAAGTCTTTCACAGCCGGTTACATCAAGAAATCCCTCATCACATCCCATTACCTCAACAAGCGGGGTATATTTAAAAAATATTTCCCTTATTTTTGCTGATTCTGAAAGATATTTTTCCATATCCACCGGCACATATATGCCGCCAGGGCACAATCTTCTTGCCCTTGCAAGAGGCATGCCTGAATGCAGCCCGTATTTTCTTGCTTCATAAGATGCGGTTGATATTACACCCCTATTTAAGGGGCCTCCCACTATAAGGGGCCTGTTTTTATATTCGGGATGATCGCGCTGCTCAATTTGTGCAAAAAATGCGTCCATATCCACATGTATTATTTTCCTTTGGCCGGAATATGTCTCTGGTGTGTTTTTTATGCTTTTATCCATGGATTTGCCATCCCTGCAAGAAAGGATTCTTTAATTGCTTCTTCTTTTCTTATTCTTTCATTTTTGCTGAATTCAGCTATGCCAAGCGCTTCTTTTGAAATAAGGGACACATTAATGTCTTTTATGTGAAGCCTTCCTTTTATTACTATAAAACGTTCACTTGAAAGCAGTTTAATATATTTTTTATATATCAACGGGAAAAACACTGCTTCATACATGCCATCCTCATCTTCCATTGTGCAGAACATCATGTTTTGGCCACTCTTTGTATTTTCAATTCTTTTTGAAATTATTATGCCGGCGGCAGTCACGGAGCCTCTTAAGTTATAAAAAGAACCGCTTTTTGTTATAACGGCATGGCTTGCCCCTGAATTTTTAAGGCCCTGTTTAAAAACCTGCAGGGGATGGGCGCTTATGTAGAATCCGAGAAGCCGGACCTGCATTAGAAGTTTTTCTTCAATGCTGAAGTCCTTTTCAGGTTCCCAGGCATTAACTGTTTTTTTAATGAAGCAGGAAAAATCGCTGCAGTCAAATATGGCAACTTCTGTATTTGCCGTCGGTTTTTTTAATTTTTTAATTGAGTAAAAATCATTCAGCAGCTGTTTTGTCGGAATGCCTGTAAAATCAAATGCTCCGATTTTTATAAGGTTTTCAATGGCGGTACCTGAAATCCTGCATGTGGCGCTCACTCTGAAGTAAAAATCAGTAAAGCTGCGAAATCTGCCGTTTTTGTTTCTCTCATTTATTATGCAACCTGCCCCTGCATATCCGAGGTTTTTTACTGAAATAAGTGGCGATCTTATAGCTTTGCCGCAGTTTTCCACTTTAAATTCAAATCCGCTCTTATTTATATCAGGAAGCTTCAGCGCAATGCCAAGCCTTCTTGCTTCTTCCAGATACTGCATTTTACTGTAATAGCCTGAATTGTTAGTAAGTATTGTTGCAAGAAACTCTGCAGGATAGTGGTATTTCAAAAAACATGTTTTGTAGGAAATGTCTGCATAAGCTGCAGCATGGGCCTTGACAAAACCATAACTTGCAAATTTTGATATCATCCTGAAGGCATCTTTTACTGTATCTGCGCTGTAGCCTTTCCTGAGGCCTCCCTGCAGAAATCTCTGCTGTTGTGAAAGCATTTTTTCACGGGATAGGGTAACCATTGCTTTCCTTAGACTGTCTGCTTCACTTAGCGAGTATCCCGCTATTTTAATAGCCGCCTGCATTGCCTGCTCCTGGTAAAGTATTACTCCGAATGTTTCCTTTAGAAGCGGCTCAAGATCTTTGTGAATATAGGATATTTTTTCCCTTCCAAATTTTCTTTCAATGAAATTATTCACCATTCCTGATTGCTGGGGACCAGGCCGGTACAGTGATATAAGAAGCGTTATGTCATTAAGGCACTCAGGTTTTATCTTGCGCGCAAGCGTTCTTATGCCAAAGCTTTCAAGCTGGAAAACGCCAAGCGTGCTGCCTTCCTGCATGAGGCTGAAAACATTGCTGTCATTGCATGGTATGTCTGCCATATTTATCTTTATTTTTCTCTGTTTTTCAAGAATTGCCGATACATCGGATATGAGGCTTAAACTAAGGGAGTTGATAAGGTCTATTTTTAAAATTCCAATGTCATCAATACTGTTCATGTCATACTGGCTCATGATCTGGCCTGTTTCAGACAGCGTCAGGGGTATGCGGCAGGACAAGTCGCAATCTGAGACTATAAAAGCTGAAGGGTGCATTGATACATGCCTTATATAACCTCCGATATCTTCTGAAAGCTCAAGAATTTTTTTTAAGGAAGGATCTTTTATATCTGCAGGCCCGGCTGATTTAAGGCAGGTTTGCATCTTGCTGGCTGTGTAAAACCTGTTATACCCGGGAGCTGATTTTATAATGTGGTCCACATCCTCTTTTGGCATGCCGGTTATTCTTCCTGATTCCCTTATTGCAGCCCGGGGTTTTGTAGTGGCAAAACTTGATACTCTTGCTATGCTGTTATGTCCGTATCTGCTCCTCAGGTAATGCCAAATTTTCTGCCTGTCCCTGGCAGATACGTCAATGTCTATATCAGGGGGCTCCTTTCTCTCCAGGTTTAAAAATCTTTCAAAATAAAGATTGTTTTTAACCGGGTCAACATTTGATATCTTTAGAAGATATGAAACAAGGCTTCCTGCTGAGGAGCCTTTTCCGCAGATGGGTATGCTGTTTTTATGCGCAAACCCTGCTATGTCTGCCACAATTAGAAAGTATCCCGTAAATCCTGTCTTATATATAATATTCAACTCTTTTTCAAGCCTTTCTGTAACTTTTTGCGGGGGACTGGCCCCAAACCTTGCTTTTATGCCCTCCAGGCACAGTTCAGAAAGGTATTTTTCCTGGGATTTGCCCCCGGGTGTCTTAAATGCGGGAAGAACTGTTTTTCCGAGCTTAAAATCAAAACAGCATTTATCAGCAATAATCTGTGTATTTTTTACTGCTGAAGGCATGTCTTTAAAAAGCAATGACATCTCAGAAGGTGATTTAAGGTAATTTTCATCGCCCTGTATAATATTAAATAACGGATCGGCCTTTGCGCCCATTGCTTTTATTTTTGCAAGGCTGCTGTATGTGCGGCAGTCTTTCTGCAGCAGGTAATGTACATTATTTGTTGCTGCTGCAGGTATTTTTGTCTTTTGTGAAAATGCTGCAAGAGCCTCAGATGCAAGGATGCTGTTTTGGTGCAAATTTAACCGGGTTTTGTACCGTTGTATTTCAATATAAAAGTCCCGGCCGAATATATTAAAAAGTATTTTTGCAAAAGATATTGCCTCATGGATTTTATTTTCTTTAAGCAGCCTGGAAATCTTTCCATTGCTGCAGCCGCTTAAGGCAATAAGTCCTACGGAAAACTCTGCAAGGCAGCTGATTTTTACTGCCGGTACGCCTGGCCCTTGCTCAGGCCGCTCTCCTTCATGTAAATAAGGGGCCTCTGTGTGTGATTTACTGACAAGGCGGCACAGGTTTTCATATCCTGTCCTGTTTTTTACAAGAAGGGTAAGATGGGATAGGCCATTATCCTTAAGGCAGATCTCGCACCCTGTTATTGGTTTTAAACCTGCGTCTTTTGCAAGTCTGTAAAACTGTACTGCTCCGCCCATTACATATTTGTCAGTAAGAGCCAGGGCGTCCATTTTAAGCAGGGCTGCTCTTTCGACAAGTTCCTCAATTCTTGCAGAAGATTCAAGCATGCTGAAATGGCTGTGTACATGAAGATGGGTAAACAAATAAAATACCTCCGGGCAAATTAAATATTTCTGTGGACAGCTACAACCCGCCCGATAATTTTAACGCTGTCTCCTGCGTCTTTTATGTTTATCCTGATCGGGGGATAATCCGGGTTGGAAGATACTAGCTCTATACCGTTTTCTGTCTTATAAAATCTTTTTACTACGGCTTCATCATTTATCAGGGCGACAACTATTTCACCATTTTCTGCGGTGCTGCGGGCCTTTACCATAATCATATCACCGTTAAGTATATGATCCCCTATCATGCTGTTGCCCTTTACCCTGAGCGCAAAATCAGCCCCATAAGCGCCTGTAAAGCTTTCCGGCACAGGTATGTATTCGTCTATGTTCTCATAGGCAAGAGCCGGGTTTCCTGCCGCTATATTGCCAATAAGGGGTAGATATGATAGAGCGGCATGGCCTGCGGCAGCAGGGAAAGAAAAATATGAGTAACCCTGCTTCAGTATGCCAAACGCTTTATCTGTAAGCTTTATTGAACGGGCAAGTGAATTTTTTCTTATATATCCTTTTTTTTCAAGGGATGTGAAATGGTCGGTTGCAGCTTTTGGCGATGAAAAGCCCATCATTTCCGCCACATCTCTTGCTGTTGGAGGATAGGAATTAATAATTATAAAATCGTGTATTTTTTTTAATACGGCTTTCTGCCTGTCTGTAATTTTCATAATGGCATTATACAATATAACTATACATTTGTATAGCATATAGCAACATTTTTTTGCAAATACTGAAATAGAAGGCCGGCAATTTATGGCAGGAAGAAGTATTTAACAGCGGAGGGCTTTTCCTGTAAACGCATATTCAATTATAAAAGCAAGAGAGCTATTTTGGGTAGTGTTACTTCTTTATTTTGCGGGAATTTTAAATATGAAAGTGTTTATGCCGGAGTCTGAAATAAAATCAAGCTTAGCATCAAGAATTGAGGATATTTTCTGTGATATTGCAAGCCCAAGGCCAAAACCTTTTATATTTTTAAAATCATACTTTTTTGATCTGTAAAACATATTGAATATTTTGTTTTTTTCCTCTCCGGATATGCTGTAGCCTTTGTTTGAGACAGAAAAAACCACATTTTTCTCCTCAGGATATATACTTATATCAATTTCAGAATTTATAGATGAATATTTTATTGCATTGTTAATCAGGTTTGACACAACAGTGCCAACAAGATATCTGTCGCTTAAAAGTCTGATATTCTCAGGCAGTTTGTAGGACCTGTTTATTTTTAGCCGGTTTTCTGAAAGTTCCTTTTCATAAAGTTTCAGCAAGTCTTCAACAATTGCAGCTATATCTATTTTTTCTCTTGAGAGTTCAATAAGGCGGTTTTCAATTTTTGAAAGCATCAGCAGGCTTTCGGTTATATTCTCTATATCGCCGGTCTTGCTTTTTATGATATCAAGCGCCTGGCTGACTTCCTTATCTGTTGAATATACTCCCTCGCTTATGCCCTCAGCATAACCGTTTATTGAAGTTATCATATTTTTGATTTCATGTGACAGCATATAGGTAAATTCTTTCAGTGAGTTCTGGCTGCGCTCAATTTTATTTTTCATAAGATTGATATTGCCTGCAAGAATGCCTATCTCATCATTGCTGTCTGCCCTTATCTCCTCGCTGTAATCACCATCTGATATGCGGCTTACTGAACGGTTAAGCTTAAGTACAGGTCCGCTTATGCTTTTTCCAAGGACAATGCCTGTAAGTATTGAAATAAGGCTTGCAATAAGGAATATAAGGGCAAGATTAAGCATATATCTTAAAGGAGGAATCTGTATAAGTTTTTGCTGCTTTACAAATACCGAAATAAAATTTTCATTTCCCATCTCAAACTCATGTATTGACACATAGTAGTTTAAGTTATCCAGCTTTGTATATACAAGTTTTCCTGAATTTTCTTTTGAGGATATGTAGAAAAGATCAGATATTGTAAAAAAATTGCTTATCTGTCTGCTGGCGTTAATAATTTTTTCAAGATCTTTCTGGCTTATATTCATGGAGTTTATAAATATTTCCATTCTATCGTTTGTAATGATAAGCTTTGCGCCGGTAATATTTTCAATTTTGTGAAGGTAGTCTGACTGTTTAAGATAAACAAAAGCTTCCCTGTGGCCGGAAAATTCTTCCTGTAAAAGTTTTGATATCTCCATGTTCTGTCTGGAAAGCTCTAAAAGCTGGGTATTTCTATTGTTTATTTCAAAAAGCTGAGTAAAGGCAAGGGATGCAATAAAAATAATTGTAAAAAGAGTTATTGCTATTGTTGTTGTAATCCTGTCCTGGATTTTCATTATAATTTAATCCATTGCCCCGTTTAATTATTTTTATGTTTAAGGCATATTGAAACGGTAGCCAACTGACCATACAGTTTCAATAAGGCTTCCGTTTATATCCTGGATTTTTTTTCTCAGTTCCTTTACATGGACATCAATGGTCCTTGACTGGCCAACAAAATCATAACCCCATATGTCCTCAAGCAGGGACTGCCTGTTTATCACCACATTCTTGTTTTCAATAAAATAAAGCAGCATATTAAATTCCTTGTTGGTCAGCTTAACCTCTGCGCCGTTTACAAATATTTTTCTTGCATCAGTATTGATTTCAAGCTTTACATCGTGAGCAATTATTTTTTCTTTGGGATTTGTCAGTTTTCCTACCACAACGTTTTTTAGGGTCAAAGCCTGCTTAAATTTTACAGTTAAAAGTTTCGGCTGCGCATCCTGAACTTTTGCCGTTCTTTTTATGTAAGGCTCATTTTTATAAGCTCGCCTTATTATTGCTTTTATCCTTGCAACCAGTTCCTGCGGATTAAATGGTTTTGTGATGTAATCGTCTGCCCCTGCATCAAGACCTGTTATCTTGTCCGAGTCTTCGCTTTTTGCAGTGAGCATTATTATTGGAATGTTTAGAGATTGCCTGATTTTTGCGCATACTTCAATCCCGCTTAAGTCAGGCAGCATCAAATCAAGGACTACAAGGCTGTATTTATCCCGGTTTCCCTCAAGCGCCAGCAGTGCTGCTTTTCCTCCTGCCGCAGTATCGACTTTATAATTCTCTTTCTGAAGAAAATCTTTTATAAGTTTTCTTATTTCCCTGTCATCGTCAACAACAAGTATATTTTCCATAATACACTAATTTTATCAGCAAATTATCAATAACTGAATCGGTAAAAATTAAGGCCATAAAAAATATAATCATTTATTCTGAAGTGGCTTTTTGTTAAGATAAAAAATAAATAATTTAATTAACAGGAGTGGAGAGTAAATGATATCCGGTGAGAAGGGGCTCATAGTTGCGCTTGATTTTGGCACATCAAATATCAAGGGCGCAGTTTTTGATTATTACGGCAATGAAGCTGCTTTTGAGTCAGTTGAATACAGCCTATATACTCCAGAGCCTTCCTACGTTGAAAACGACCTTGGCAAATACTGGGGCAATATATGCAGCATACTGGCATCGCTTTCAAAAAAACTGGGGGACAGGAAAGGGGAGGTAACTGCAATAAGCACTTCCTCGCAGGCCGAAACTATCGTTTGTGTTGATAAGAATATCAATACTCTTGGAAACGCAATAGTCTGGATAGATACAAGAACCGTTAAGGAAGCGGCTGAAATAGCAGATAATTTTGATCTTATCCAAATGTATAAAAAGACCGGTTATCCGGAAGTTGACACATCCTGGCCGGCTACAAGAGTGTTGTGGATAAAGCGGAATGAACCGGAAATATTTAATAAGACTTTTAAGTTCATGCTGCTCCAGGACTATATGATTTATAAGCTCTCGGGCAATATCTGCGGTGAGGCAACTGTATATAACTCCTCCTATTATTATGACATCATGAACTTTGAATATATTGACAGCATGCTTGAATTTATAGGGATTTCAAAAAAAAAGTTGCCTGAAATAGTTGCCCCGGGAACAATTGTGGGCAGCATTACAGAAGAAATTGCAAGTCTTACCGGGTTTAACAGAGGCACAAAAGTAATAACAGGAGCTATGGACCAGGTATGCGGGGCAGTGGGAGCCGGCAATATTAAAAAGGGGATTGCCACAGAGTCAACGGGTAGCGCTTTTGCAATGGTGGTAACCACAGGCGATGCTGTGATAAATTATGAGTACAAACTCCCCTGCATTCTTCATGCAGTAAAAGGCACCTATGCATTGATGCCATACAGCTCAACAGGGGGTATGGTACTGAAGTGGTTTAAAGACAAATTCTGCGCGCTTGAGAGCATGCAGGCCCTGAAGCAAAAAACAAATGTGTTTAAGATCCTTGACTCTCTTGCAAAAGATATTCCAGTAGGAAGCGAGGGCCTTATAATGCTGCCTTTTCTAACAGGCGCTTTCTTTCCTGAATACAATCCGGCTGCAAAAGCGCTGTATTTTGGCATAGGTATAAATCACAATAAGGGGCATTTTATAAGGGCAATCCTTGAGGCGCTTGGATATATGATGAGAAATGATGTTGAGGCAATACAAAAACTTGGCATACCTGTTGAAAAGATAATATCCATCGGAGGAGGGGCATCAAGTGCGCTCTGGAGCAGAATTAAGTCTGACATATGCAGAATAAATGTTGAGATACCCAGCTACACCGAGACTGCGCTTCTTGGCAGCGCAATAATTGCTGCAGGCGCGCTCGGCATTTACAGCAGCATAGAGGATGCAGCTAAAAACCTTTTAAAGATTAAAGAGGTCTTTTCTCCAGACAGAAACAACTCGCGCGTATATGATGAGTGTTTTTTAAAATACAAAAAACTTTATGAAAGTGTAAAGGATTTATATTAAAAGTTGTTTAATTTCCTGAGCAGGGCAGGCTTTAGGCAGTAATTACTTCAATATCATTTTCTTTCAGTTTTTCAATAAACTCCTTATCTGCATCACTGTCTGTTATAAAGGTGTTTATCACTTTTAAAGGCGCAACAAAATTGACTGAAATATGCCCGATTTTTGAGCTGTCGCACAGCGCTATGACATTTCTGGCGCTTGAAATCATATATTTTTTGGTCTGGGCCTCAATGGGATCCACAGCTGTAATTCCTCTATAAAAATCGATACCGGTTATGCCTATAAAAGCCTTGTCTGTGAAAGTGGTCCTGAAAGTTGAGTCTGCAACGGGGCCAATAAGGGAGCGGGTCTGGCTGTTTAATATGCCTCCGCTTAAGATAATCTTATAATCCGGGTTGGTATTGCCGAGCATTGTTGCTATGTCACAACTGTTGGTAATTACAGTGAGATTTTTTTTGCCGGTTATGTTAACGGCTGTCTGGTAACCTGTAGTTCCGGCTTCAAGCAAAATGACATCATCCTCTTCTATAAGGGACGCTGCGGCAAGCGCTATTCTTTTCTTCTCTTCAATGAATTTATCTTTCTGGATATCAAACTTCATTTCATATCCGACGGAGAAATTGTTAATTGCGCCTCCGTGGGTTCTTTTAATAAGCCCTTTTTTTGCAAGCCTGTCCAAATCTCTTCGGATGGTTATTTCTGACAGGTTCAATGTCCTGGCTATATCTATTGCTTTAGCGCTGCCGGTTTTATTAATGAGATTAAGTATGTACTGGCGTCTTTCTTCACCAAGCATTTAAGATACACCTTTATGTTTTTACTTTTAAAAGGTAATTTCAATATTTTAAAGAACGGATAAATATCTGTTCTGTATTTTACCTGTAATAACCTGCGTTAAAATAGAATTTTATTTTTATGGATAAATTCCTCTTAAGCTGGTGGCCTCCGCAACTCTTGAAACTGCGAGCATTGACGCTGCTGTTCTCATATCAACTTTGTGCTCACTTGAAAACTTGTATGTTTCATAGAACGCTCTTTCCATAATATCACGCAGCTTTAAGTTTACCTCGCGCTTTGTCCAGAAATATGAGAGGTTTCCCTGTACCCATTCAAAATAAGAAACTGTAACCCCTCCGGCATTTGCAAGCACATCAGGTATTACAAATATGCTGTTTTGCTTAAGTATTTTATCAGCTTCGGGAGTTGTTGGAGCATTTGCCCCCTCTGCAACTATTTTTGCCTTAATGCCTCCGGCATTTTTTTCTGTTATCTGGTTTTCAAGGGCAGCGGGTACAAGTATGTCGCATTCAAGCCCAAAAATTTCCTCACGGGGCAGTTCTTCTGCGGAACTGTAGCCGCAAAGAGTTTTGTTCTTCTTAAAGTAGTCTTCTATATCAAAGGGATTTAAGCCCTTTTTATTATACAGGCATGCAGACACATCGCTTATTGCAATTATCTTAAAACCTAGATCATAAAGAATTTTAGCAGCATTACCGCCAACATTGCCAAACCCCTGGACAGCAACAGATAAATCAGTTGAATCTATTCCCATAACCTTTAAAGTTGAAAGTATGGTATAGACGCAGCCCCTGCTGGTTGCATCCTCTCTTCCCTGGCTTCCTCCAAGGCTTATTGGTTTTCCTGTTACCACTCCCGGGACAGAATGGCCCTTGTCCATTGAATATGTATCAAGTATCCATGCCATTACCTGTGCATTTGTTCCAACATCAGGTGCCGGTATGTCCTTATCGGGCCCTATTGCATCAATTATTTCAAATGTGTATCTTCTTGTTATATGCTCTAGCTCATTTGCCGAAAGCTTTGTAGGGTCTGCTATAACTCCTCCCTTTGCGCCTCCAAAGGGAAGGCCAACCAGGCTGCACTTCCATGTCATAAGCATTGCAAGGGCTTTTATCTCGTCAAGGTTTACATCCGGATGATATCTTATGCCGCCTTTAGCGGGGCCCCTGTTTGTATTGTGCTGCACCCTGTAGCCCTTAAATATCTCTATACTGCCCGAATCTGTTTTTATAGGCACTGATACTTCAAGGGTTTTTCTGGGCTGGCGCAAATATTTCTGCATGCCGGGCTTTATTTTTAAAAGATCCATTGTAGCGTCAAGGCGGGATAGTGTCATTTCCCATACATTATTTTTCTCTGCAGCCAATTTCTTCTCCTTTTTCAAAAATAGATTATGTAATAGCTGATATACCGCTCTCTTTTGTTCTTATGCGTATCGCATCTTCTACAGGCAGTATAAATATTTTACCTGAACCGAATTTTCCTGTAGCAGCAAGTTTTACTATGGTTTTTGTAACATCATCCAGTATTTCCTCATCAACAACTATTTCAAGTTTTACCTTTGGAAGAAATTTTACATTCCTGTTTGGTTTTTCACCCTGTGCATATCCCCGCTGGCGCCCAAACCCGGAAACCTCAGATATTGTAATTCCCTCAACGCCAGCATCTATCAATGCGTCTTTTAAACTGTCAAGCTTTAAAGGCTGGATAAAACATTCTATTTTTTTAAGCAATTATTTAGCCCCCTCTGAAATTTTATTAATAATTTAAACTGTAAAAAGCAATTTATAAATTCAAACTTTGCCATCAAAGATTATAAATTAACTTATAAAAAGTTTAAATATAAATCTTAATTAATTACATAAAAATTTTTGCTCCGCTATTTTAAAGGTAAATCAACCCATTTTTTCTGCATATCTGAAATTAATGCTGCCTCAATTACTTCCTGCACTTTGTATCCTGACAATATATCTGCCT
>MU158502.1:0-7835 GCA_015711775.1 Actinomycetota bacterium
TAAAATATTCTTTTTTCCATTCCCTGTCAGGAATTATGCCGCTGCCTTCAGCAGAAATATCTATGCCCGTTAACTGACCGAAACCAAATATGCGGCAATATTTCTGCAAAAGCTCATCAAGATTATTATTTTTTAAGAAAAGCTCATAGCCAACTGTATAGAAAAATATATCACAAGAATTTTTAATGGCCCCAAATATATTTAATGCGCCGTGCCCGCTTTTGGCCCAGCAGGATTTTGGAAAATCCTGGCCCAGTCCATACCATATTCCCGAACATGTTATATGCCTTGAAGTATTTATAATTGATTCCGCAAAACCTGCATATGCAGTTACAATTTTAAAAACAGAACCAGGCGCGTACCCCATTACAGCCCTGTTGTTAAGCGGAAACATATTTTCGGGGTCGTTTAGATATGCCCAGTCTTTTGAAGATATGCCGCCTGTAAAAACAGAAGGGTCATAAGTCGGATAGCTTGCCATTGCCAGCACTTCACCATTATGCGCCGAGAGTAAAACAACTGATCCTGCAGGAGCCTTGTAATATTCGTCCGAGCGGGGAAGCTTTTTTTCCCGTATTTCAAGAATGGAAGCAGACAGTATTTCTTCAATTTCTTTCTGTATATCGATATCTATAGTAAGATAAAGGTCATTTCCACTCGTAAACGGCACCTCTTCTATGATGCTCCTGGGCCTGCCGAGAGGATCGACTTCATATGTAATTTTACCTTTATTTCCCTTAAGCATTTGTTCATATATTTCTTCAACACCGGTAAGGCCAATCAGGTCCCCGCCTTCATAACCAACGCTGTACTGGCTCATTTTTAGCCTTTCCTCATCAATTTCCCCGGTGTAACCCAATATATGGGCAGCCAGGCTTCCGTACTCATATTCCCTCAAAAATACGTTTATTACTTCAACCCCAGCAAACCTGCTGCTGTTTTCTTTGAAATAAATCATTGTTTCGTAATCAATGCCCTGTTTTAGAATAACACGTTCAAGATAGGAAATATTGCTTTTATTTATTTTTTCTTTTATTTCCTGCTGGCTGATATTTAATTTATCGCTTAAAATTTTTATGGTTTCGTCGTTACTGCCAACAACTCTCGGATCCACTGCAAGGGCAGGAACAGGGATGCTTCTTACCAGTATCTTTCCGTTACGGTCGTAGATGTTTCCCCTTGGAGCGGCAACATTAACGGACCTTGTAATACTTTCAGAAGCTTCCTGCGCAAAAATCCGGCCGCTTATTACCTGCAGAAAATAAAGCCTTACAGCAAGCACGGCAACAAGAATCATTAAAAAATATATTATGAATCTAAACCTTACTTTTATATGTGATTCCAATTTCTTCACTTCTCTCAAGCCCCGCTTTCAGCAGGGGAAATATTACAAACATTATAGCTATATTGCATGCAGGATTAATTATCATCTCAATTCCAAGAGCTACAGTACTTGCGCTGTAATTAAACAGATAATAAATTCCTCCTGTCAGCAAAATACTTGCCTCTGTGAAAAAAAATATTAAAAGCATGTAAGTAGACATTTTTCTCTTAAAACCCGCATTCATTATCATGCCGGTTAAAAAACCTGCAAGACAGTAAATAAGAGCATTTAACCCTACAACCTGGCCTATCATCATATCCAGAAGCATGCCTGCAATAAAACCATAAATTAACCCGTAAAGACCGCCTTCAAATACTGAAATGCCTATAACTGTAACCATCACAAGATCTATATTTATATTAAATATTTTAAGCTGCTCCAGAAATGAAAGCTGCAATATTACAGAAATAATTAAAAATATAAAATGTGCAAATTTTAAAAGAATCTTCAATTTTATCCCTTTATGACAAGCACATATTCAAGAGTTTTAAAATCAGCAAAAGGCTGAACTTCAATCTGCCTGTATAATGCTTCGCCTGTGTTGCCGATTTTCTTTATTCTCCCGATAAGAAGCTCGGGCGGTACAAACTGTCCATATTCTGATGTAATAAGTATATCGCCTTTAAAAACCAGGTCATCTGATGAAATATAATTAAGATAAATTTTTTTATCGGAACCGCCTTCAACAAGGCCAAGCTTTCTTGAGGACAGAATTCTTGCGCCAACACTGCTCTGCGGATCTGTTAAAAGCCTTACATTGCTTGTACTGCCGGAGGAAAGTATTATTATGCCAACAAGACCCTTTTCATTAACAACAGCCATACCTTCCACCACACCGCTGTTTTTACCTTTATTTATTATAATTTCTGACTGCCATTTCGTATTGTAATAACCTATTACCTTTGCAGTTTCAGTCTGGTAACTGTCTCGCAGGTCCATGCCGATAAGTTTACGCAGGGCATCGTTTTCAATTTTCAAATTTATGTTTTCAGAATAATCCTTCATTATCGATGCATTTTCTAGCTCAAGTTCTTCAAGCTTATCCCTTAAGTTTACATAATCCCTTAAACTTAAAAAAAACTTTGTTACAGGAGCAAAAACCTGGAATGTTTTTTCCTGCACAGGCTTAAAATAATCAAGTGTTAAGAGACGGAAGTTTGTAAAAATATCAGACTGCCTTAAACTGACAGTTATTACTGTAATGCAGATAACAATCAGTAAAATAAGTATTATTATATTTTTAAGATTTTTCCTTCCCGGAGCCATAAGAAAGCCTGGTTAAATACTGCAAATAATAATTTTATAAAATATACCCGCTGACTGTTACAGAAAATATAAAACCGGGTAATTAAAGTTTTATTACTTTGAATACCTGAGATATTTCTTTAAAGTGTTGAAGTCTTCTGCGCATCTGCCGGCACCCAGCGCTACCGCACCAAGAGGTTCAGGGGCAATAAATACCGGGCAGTGTGTTTCCCTGCTTATTCTTTCCGGCAGCCCTTTAAGCAGGGCTCCTCCTCCGCTTAAGACAATTCCCCTTTTCATTATATCTGATGAAAGCTCGGGAGGCGTTGTGTCAAGTACTTCAACAACTGAATTAATTATATCACTGAGGGTTTTTTCCAGCGCAGTCCTCATCTGCTGGCTTGTAATTATTATTGTTTTCGGAAGTCCGGTTACCAGATCTCTTCCGTTAACCTCCATTTTGCCTTCATTCTCAAGCGGAAAAGCCGAGCCTATTTCCATTTTTATCTTTTCTGCAGTGCTTTCACCTATAAGAAGGTTATTCTCCTTTTTAAGATAGTAAATTATAGCCTCATCAAGCTCATCTCCGCCAATCCTCAGGGACTGGTAAGCCACTATCCCCCCCAGTGAAATGACTGCCACTTCTGATGTGCCTCCGCCAATATCTATGATCATGCTGCCTGTGGGCTCATCGATGGGGAGCCCCGCGCCTATTGCAGCAGCAAGAGGCTCTTCTATGGTATAGGCGGACCTTGCGCCTGCATGCTCTATCGCCTCAACCACCGCTTTTTTTTCAACAGCAGTTATGCCGGAAGGCACGCAAATGACAACCCTTGGCCTTGCAAATGCCATATTCCTGTGGACTTTTTGTATAAAATAGCGCAGCATCCTTTCAGTGGTGTCAAAGTCTGCAATAACGCCATCTTTTAATGGTCTTATAGCTATGATATTTCCGGGTGTTCTTCCAACCATCCTTTTTGCTTCAGTTCCAACTGCAAGAATCTTTTTGTTGTCCTTGTCTATTGCAACAATTGAAGGTTCATTCATAACAAGGCCCCTGTTCTTTACATAAACAAGAGTATTTGCAGTACCAAGGTCAATTCCCATATCCCTGCCGATAACATTCAGAAAGAAATCAAACATCTGCTTATCTCCTATCTTATTTAAAACTAATTTTCATTTCACTGTCCAGATTATAATGAATTATACTAAAGCAGGCTAAAAGTTTACAGTAATGAATTTATGGCTTTATAAACTGCAAAAATCCTCCAGTTTATAACCGAGCAAACCGAGAAGATATAAAAACTTCTGCACAGGAAGTCCGGCAACATTATAAAAACAGCCATTTATTTTTTTTACCAGCATGTTTCCATAACCTGAAATATCATAGGCTCCGGCTTTATCAGCTACAGCCTCTTTCTCCAGATAATATTTTATAGAGCTTTTTTCAAGCTTATTAAACTTAACCTTCGTAATCTCATAACCTGACACTGTTTTTAAACTGTATGAGTCAATAACAGTTACACCTGTAATAGCACTGTGAGTCCTTCCTGACAGGGCAAAAAGATACTGCTCTGCCTGAATATTGTCGCGGGGTTTGCCGAAATATCTTCCTCGCCTATAAATAACTGTATCAAAACCTGCAATTACCGTTTCCATGCGGCGATAATTATTCATTATAGCATTATTGTAAACAGATTGTGCTTTGGCAAGGCTGTTATTTATGACAGTTGCCAAAGGGCTTTTCAGGACTTTCTCAGTCACGCCTGACGGCGCAACTATAACAAAGTCGAGTTTAAGTTTCTCAAGAATGAGTTTTCTCCTCGGTGAGGATGAAGCAAGGATTATTATTAATTTTTTCTTCTTATTCTTTTCTTCTTCTTCCAATATCCGCTATAAGTACGCCTAAAAGTATACCAATGACTGCTGCAAGAGTAATATTGATATGTATTGCAAAACTCACATCAACCAGATAAAGATTTGCGCTCAATTGATCAGTTCCCACCTTTAAGCCCTTATCCAGTATGGGCACAATATCTTTTAAAACATGCCCTACTATTGCCCCTATAACGCCGCTGATAAGTATTATGAAAAAAGTTAGAACGCCACGCCTTCTTTTCATTAAAAGCCTTTCTTTTTATATAACCTGGCCCTACTGGTTTAAAAACATGCGCCGCTTTGCCGGATTTATCAGTCAATGCTAAAACAATTATAATATTACTGCTCGGACTTACAGTATGGACATACTTTCCAATCAAGATTTAAAGGTTTTTCACATTGTACGCATGGTTTTTTCAGTTTTTTCCTGCAATTCGGGCATATGACAAAATCGTCTTTAATCTCTTTTCCGCATGTCGGACAGCGCAAAATGGCTGATGAAAGGAGCATCTCCGTCCTTTTTATTTCAAGATCCCTTTCAACAATATCCTCTATATACTCCGGGGGCCTTATAATAATATAAATTATAAGTCCAAGGTAGTTTAAAACAAAGACTATAAACGCCCAGAAGACTGCGCTTGTATTTCTAAGCTTTGCGTCTCTGTATGTCCAGTAAACAAAAGACAGCCATACTACAATGAGTATAAAAATAATTCCATAAATCATATATTTCCATACGGGGCTTCTGAAAAAGTCCATTATATTTTCAAAATACTTTAAAAAATCCATTAAACCTCCATAGTGTAATATTTCAAACTATATTTTCCAAATTTGTTATTGACCCGGTAATGCATATAATATCATTGATGCCGGCAGTATTTAAAGCATAATTTAGTGAATTGGAAATGCTGTTCATTTTTATTACCTCGTCCGGCATTTTTGTTATACTCCTTCTTCCGGCATTCTTTAATTTATAAAAATGTCGCTCAAGAGTGTCCGGATCAAGGCTTCTTGTCACATTGCTTGACGTCAGTATTAAAACATCCGCAATAACACAAACAGTCTCAAGCATTTTTTCATAGTCCTTATCCTTAAGCACTGAAAAGATAATTATTTTTTTTTCTGTCTTAAAGTTTTCATTTATGTTTTTAGCAAAGTTTTTGATTCCTGCAGGATTATGCGAGGTGTCGGCAATAACTACTGGTTCCATTTTCAGCACCTGGAACCGTCCCTTTATTTTTAACTTCTTAAGTGCCGGCCTTAACAAATCATTTGAAATACTTTTTCTTAGTGTCTGCATGTAAAGCTCCGCAAGCGCAACAGAAAGGCAAAGGTTCTGTGGCTGGTAATTGCCTGCCAGGGGAAGAAACAGGTTATTGTATTCGAAAAATATTCCCTTTATGTCAACTTCCCACCCTTTAAGATAATGCTTTTTTTTATGCCGGATACAGAAGTCCCTGCCGTAAATATAGAGTCTGGATTTTGTTGCAGCAACTTCCTGCCTTAAAACTTCAAGCACTTTTTCATCGCTGCTTAATGTGGCAACCTTTGCGCCATGTTTTATAACTTTTGATTTTTCAACTGCTATTTCTTTTATTGTTTTTCCAAGTATGCCGGTATGTTCAAGGCTTACATTTGTAAGACCCGCTATTTTTGAGTCAACAGCATTTGTTGCGTCCCATCTTCCGCCAAGACCTGCTTCAAGCGCCATAACATCAAGGTTTTCATCAATGGCAAGCTTAAAAGCCATTGCAGCAACGATTTCAAACTGTGTCATGGGCCCTTCCGGGTCCGTTGAATTTACATCTTCAATTAAAGAAAACAAATCACTTAAAAGTTTTGCAAATCTTGCTTTTTTAATCTGACTTCCGCAGTGCCACAGCCTCTCTGTATAATCAGTTATGTGCGGGGAAATATGGTATCCGCATCTCAGTCCATGATTCTGAAGAATTGCGGCTGTAATTACCGTAGTTGAAGTTTTGCCGTTTGTGCCGACAATATGTATGAAATCAGTTTTTATTTTTGGATAACCAAGCAGATCAAGGACTTTTTTTATTCTTGAAAGACCGGGTTTTATGCCAAAAACAAGGCACTTGTCAAGATAATCCGTGGCCTGTTTGTAGGTAAAGTTTTTCATGACTTATTTATATTTTCCATGAATTCAAGCTGCTCCCGGCAAGTCTTTAAAGCGCTTACTGCTCCGGTAAGCTTTGCTTTTTCTTTTTCAATTATTTCTGCAGGCGCTTTTTCAATAAACTGGGGGTTTGATATCTTGCGCGTAAATTTTTCTATTTCGCTGTTTATTTTTAATCTTTCTGCGTTTATTCTTTTGATTTCAGTTCCCGTGTCTATTGCGCTTGCCAGGTTAACAAATATGCTGAAGTCACCGCTGACTGCTTTAACATATCCTTTTTTATCAGCAGGGGCATCTGTCTTTAAAAATTGTATTTTTGCCAGTTCCTTTATATAAGCCTCATTTTCTTTTATAAGTCTTTCTGTTTCTTTACTGCTGCAGGTAACGCATACTTCCACTTTTAAAGAAGGATTTACATTTAGCTCTGACCTTATTTTCCTTACCCTGACAATAATATCAAATAAGCTCTTTATACTGCTTTCAGCATTGTTTAAAGACATTGCCGAAATCTTAATTTCAGGGGAGGGAAATTCTGAGATCATAATGCTTTTGCCCTGGTGCGGAATATTCTGCCATATTTTTTCGGTAATAAAAGGCATAAAAGGATGCAGCATCCGGAGATATTTTTCAAGCACGTACCACAGAACATATACTGAAACATTTTTTTCACTTGCTGCGGCGCCCGTTATACCTTTATCGTAAATTTTTACCTTTGTCGCCTCAATATACCAGTCGCAATAATCATTCCAGAAAAAATTTACAAGAGTGCGGCAGGCAAAAGAAATATTGTATTTTTCTATGTATCTCTGCAGAGATTTTACAGTTTTTGAAAGCCTTGCAAGTATCCATTTATCCCATATATTTAAGTCATTCTCACAAGGAATGCCCTGGCTTAAAATGCTTGAGCCTGGCAGGTTTTCTTCAATTGGAGCTCCTGCCTCCATTGCTGAAATTACAAACTTTGAAGCGTTCCAAAGTTTATTTGCAAAATGCCTGCTGCCTTCTATTTTTTCGTTGCCAAGCAAAAGATTTTTTCCCGGAGTTGTAAGGGAAGCAAGTGTAAATCTTAAAACATCTGCACCGCTTTTATCTATTATGGAAAGAGGGTCAATTACATTTCCCCTTGATTTGCTCATTTTATGCCCGTAAATATCATTTACCAGCGGATTTATAAAGACCTCTGCAAATGGGACA
>MU158502.1:7845-11458 GCA_015711775.1 Actinomycetota bacterium
TTATCATCCTGGCAACCCAGAAAAATATAATGTCATGGGCGGTAACAAGAACGCTTGTCGGGAAATAATATTTAATATCGGCAGTTTTTTCAGGCCAGCCCATTGCTGCAAATGGCCAGAGGCATGATGAAAACCATGTATCAAGTACATCACTATCCTGGCGCATGCTGGCGCTTCCGCATCCGCATTTTAATGGACGGGTTTGCGCAACAATCATCCTGCTGCAGTCATTGCAATACCACACAGGAATTCTGTGCCCCCACCAGAGCTGCCTTGAAATGCACCAGTCCCGGATGTTCTCCATCCAGTTAAAATATAGTTTTTCCCATTTTTTTGGCATAAATTTTACTCTGCCGTCCTTTACCGCCTCTATGGCGGGCCCGGCAAGTTTTTTCATGGAAACAAACCACTGGTTTGAAATCCTTGGCTCAATTGCAGTATCGCATCGGGAGCAGGTCCCGAGTGAAATGATATGCTCCCTTACTGCAGGCATGAGCCCCATTTTTTTTAAATCATTAATTATTTCAGCCCTTGCTTTATACCTGTCAAGGCCACTGTAGGCTCCGGCATTTTCATTCATTATGCCTTTTTCTGTCATTACATCTATTTTTTCAAGATTATGGCGCTCAGCAACCTCAAAATCATTTGGGTCATGTGAAGGCGTTATTTTTACAGCGCCTGTACCAAATTTCATATCAACATAACTGTCTGCAATTACAGGAATATGCCTGTCTGCAAGCGGCAGCAGAACGAGCCTGCCGATATATTTTTTATAGCGCTTATCTTCTGGGTTTACTGCAACTGCGCTGTCTCCCAGCATTGTTTCAGGACGGGTTGTTGAGACAGTAATAAACTCATCTTCTGATGGTTTGCCGGTAGCATAATCAATTAACGGATATTTTATATCATAAAGACTGCCTTTTTGTTCCCTGTGCTCAACCTCTATATCTGATATGGCAGTAAGGCACCTTGGGCACCAGTTAACCATATAATTGCCGCGATAGATAAGGCCGTCATTATATAGTTTTACAAATTCATAGTTAACTGCATTAACATATTTATCATCAAGCGTAAACCTCAGCCTTTCCCAGTCGCATGAGCAGCCAAGAGATTTGAGCTGTGAAATGATCCTGCTGCCGTACTGCTGCCGCCACTCCCAGACTTTTTCAACAAACTTTTCCCTTCCGAGCTCAAACCTTGAAATTCCATTTTTATTCAGTTCTTTTTCGACAACATTCTGGGTGGCAATGCCCGCATGGTCCGTACCCGGTATCCAGCATGCGGAATACCCCTTCATTCTTGCATATCTTATAAGAATGTCCTGGAGCGTATTGTTTAATGCATGTCCTATGTGAAGATACCCTGTAACATTGGGCGGCGGTATTACTATACTGTATGGTTTTTTTTCTCTGGAGATTTCTCCGTGAAATAAATTATTATCAAGCCAGAATTTATAAATATTTTTTTCAAATTCGCCGGGCAGGTATTTGCTTTCAAGCTTTTCCATTATTTTTGCTCCCGGCTATGCAAGTTTTTCCTGGTCCTGGACGACTTCAATATTTTCAGAATCAGTTATTAAAAGGGGGGTTATTCTGCTCTGGACTACATCTTTTGTTATAACACATTTCTTAACATCCTGGCGCATGGGAATATCATACATGACCTCAAGCATTATTTCCTCCATAATTGAACGTAGCCCCCTTGCTCCTGTACCTCTTTTTGTAGCCATATCGGCAAGCGCTTTAAGGGCATCAGGCTTGAAAATAAGCTCTACGCCATCCATACTAAATATCTTTTTATACTGTTTTACCAGGGAATTTTTTGGCTCTGTAAGAATTCTTACCATATCGCTTTCGGTGAGGTTGGAAAGAGTGCTCATGACCGGAAGCCTGCCTATAAATTCCGGGATCATCCCGTATTTTAATAAATCCTCCGGAAGTACCTGGGCAAGCAGATTATCTATTTTTTCACTTTTTTTCTGTATTTTTTCTGTAATAAATCCAATGGTATTTTTATTCAGCCTTTTCTCAATTATTTTATCAAGCCCCGCAAAAGTTCCGCCGCATATAAAAAGTATGTTTGAAGTGTTTATCTGAATGAAATCCTGGTGGGGGTGTTTTCTTCCACCATGAGGCGGCACATTTGCTTCAGTGCCCTCAAGTATTTTAAGCAGAGCCTGCTGCACTCCTTCTCCAGATACATCCCTTGTAATTGAAGGATTTTCAGATTTCCTGCTTATTTTATCAACTTCATCCAAATAAATTATGCCGGTTTCAGCTTTTTTTATGTCAAAATCAGCATTCTGTATAAGTTTAAGCAGAATATTTTCCACATCCTCTCCAACATAGCCAGCCTCAGTAAGAGCTGTTGAATCTGCTATTGCAAAGGGGACATTAAGTATTTTTGCAAGTGTCTGGGCAAGCAGTGTCTTTCCGCATCCGGTGGGGCCTATGAGAAGTATGTTGCTTTTCTGTATTTCAACATCATCCTTTGCGCTATTGTATCCGTATTTAACCCTTTTATAATGATTATATACCGCAACAGACAGGACTTTTTTTGCCTTGTCCTGCCCTATAACATAATCGTTTAAAATTGAGAAAATCTCATGAGGTTTTGGAAGGTCCTTAAAATCAATTTCCTTCTCGTCTTTTAATTCTTCATCTATAATCTCATTACATAAGTCAATGCATTCATCACAAATATATACTCCCGGACCTGCAACCAGTTTTCTGACCTGGCTCTGGGATTTATTGCAGAATGAACATTTTAAAAAATCAGTTTTCTTTTTATCACCCTGAGGCAAGTTTTTACCCTCCCCTATCTTATAAATTATTTTTTAACTATTACTTCATCGATAATGCCGTAAGCTTTTGCTTCTTCAGCATTTAAAATAAAGTCTCTTTCAGTATCCTTTTCAATTTTTTTTACAGACTGGCCTGTGTGACTTGCAATTATTTCATTGAGTATTTTCCTCATTCTTACCATTTCCTTTGTCTGTATCTCAACATCCATCGAGGTGCCCTGCACTCCGCCTGAAGGCTGGTGAAGCAGAACCCTTGAATGGGGCAGAGAATATCTTTTACCCTTTTCGCCTGAAAGCAGAAGCACTGCTGCTGCGCTTGCAGCCTGACCAATACATATAGATGAAACTGGCGACTTGATAAACTGCATTGTGTCATAAATAGCAAGAGCAGCTGTTACAACCCCGCCAGGGCTGTTTATGTATAACTGTATATCTTTCTCAGGGTCGTCTGCATCAAGGTGCAGCATCTGAGCCATTACGACATTTGCCACATTATCATCAATATCTGATCCCAGGAATATTATTCTTTCCTGCAGCAGCCGGGAATATATGTCAAAGGACCTTTCCCCCCTGTTTGTCTGTTCTATTACCATTGGAATCAGGTAATCATTGACTATTTTATTCATTTTTTTCTTCACTTTCTGCGCTTTTGCCTGAACCCGGTACCCAAAGCTTCTTTTCTGCTGACTGATCCTCATGATTTTTAGCAGCTTCTGACGGGGTCCAGAGCTTTCTTGTTACTGATTTATCACTTTTTGACTGTTCCTCTTCCTTTATTTTTGCACTTTTTACAAGCAAATCAAAGAGATT